>JARKQO010000231.1 GCA_029974855.1 Eubacteriales bacterium | reverse complement strand
CCATCTGGGCCCAAAGCATCGGCCAGGGGGCTATGGTGCTGTGGAACATGGCGATCCTATGGAAAAGGCTCCGCCGTACCTAGCGAAGCCTCTAGTCCTTATGATAAATCCGTTTCAGCTCCGGGGTTTCGCTGCCGTCGGGATGGTATACCACCAAGGGCGCAAGCCAGGCCAGCGCGGGCCTGGCGTTTTTCATGGCCTCCACCAGCACCAGGTACGGAGCCCGGTCCGCTTTGGCGCATACCAGACGAATCCGCTTGGGCTCCATCCTTTTTTCCCGGAGCGCGTCGCAAAGCTCCAGTATTCTGGGGGCCGGGAACACCATGCTCAGCCGCCCCAAATTGCGCAGCACCCTGGCGCAGGCCCCGATGATCTCCGGCAGAGTGATGCCGCTTTCATGCCGGGCCATCTCCAGGGCCCGGGTTTCACTGGGCAGGCAGCTGCCCAGCTTCCCATAGGGCGGATTGCAGACCACCGCGTCCAGGGTTTCGACGCCAACGGCTTCCGAAGCCTTGCGCATATCCATGGCATGGACGGTGATGCGCCCCTCCAGCCCGTTCAGGCCCATGGTGCGCCGCGCCATGTCCGCCATTTCCGGCTGAATCTCAAAGGCGTGAAACCGGGCCGTGGCGTCTTTTTGAGAAAGGAGCACGGGCAAAATGCCCGTGCCCGTACCCATGTCCGCCACCCGGTCCCCGGGGCGGATGGCCGCAAAGTCCGCCAGAAGCACCGCGTCCATCCCAAAGCAAAAGGCCGAGGGGTTTTGGATGATGCAAAGACCGTTGCGCTGCAAGTCGTCTACCCGTTCGTGCGGCTTGACCCATTCCTTCACGGCTGCGCTTCCTCAATCAAAAGATATTCCTTCAGGCAATACCCCACCTGGTTCTCGTAGCGGACCTGGCACCAGGTTTTGCCTTCCTGCAGCACCTGGACCCAGGCCTCCCCGGGCATCAGGGCCAAGGGCACGCCTCGCTCGCTGCATTCCGCCCACAGGGCTGTGGAGGATTTCCCGGCCTGGGGGTTCAGGAAGGCGAAGGTCTCCCGGGAAACCGCCTTCAAGGTGTCGTCCAGAATGATTTCCGTAGTTTCCTGGGCCGGGGGAGCCTCGGGGGCGGGAACGTCGGTTTGGACGGGGGCGGAATTGCTTTCCTGCTCCCCAAAGACCTCCCCCACCCCGGAATTGGTGGACACCCCGCCGCCTTGCCCGGCGGCCTGGGGGTCGGAATTGACCTGGACAGGAGCGGAGCTATTTTCCTGCTCCGCAAAGACCTCCGCCACCCCTGGATCGGTGGACTCCCCGCCGCCCTCCCCGGAGGTTTCGGCGGCCTGCGGGGCGTTAGGGGCTGTGGCGCTCAAGAAGGAGGATACCACATATCCCAGGAGAGTGCCATAGCGAATATAGCACCAATCTCCCGTATTGCCCAGCACGGCCACCTCAGCCAGCCTTGGAATGGTGGTGAGAATCTTAGCGGAAAGGGACATGGTTTCCCTGAGGTTCAGACTCCCGGAGGACGTGCTCACCCAGGCGGCGGTTTCCGCTTGATTCTGGTTCTCCCCCTGGCCGCTCTGGCCGCCGGTATCCGCCGGGTTTTGCCCCTGGGGGAAGCGAAGGTACTGGGTCATCACATAGCCCACGACCCCCTGATGGTCCACCTGGCACCAGGTATCGCCGTACTGGAGCACAGAAAGGGCTGTGGTGTTGGGGATGACGGCCAGAATCCTGCCGTTCAGGGAGGTGGCTTCCCGCAGGTTCAGCGTGCCCCCGGAGGTGGAGACCCAAGCGCTCTTTGGGGCATCCTGGGGCTGGTCCGTGCCGGAATCCCCCTGGTTCCCCTCCCCTGGGGCCGCGCTTTCCTGGAAGGTGAGGTAGGTGTTCATCACATAGCCTTGGTGGCCCCCGTAGGCAGTCTGGCTCCAATCCCCCAGCTTCTTCATGATCTGGAGGGTGGTTCCCCTGGGAATCTGCGCCAGCACCGGGCTGCCCAGGAAGAGGTCCTGCCGCAGGTTCAGGGAGCCGGAAACGGTGGTCACCACGGCGTAGAGGGCAGCCTCGGGCTCCGGAGTGGCAGAGGGATCGTCAGGGTCCTCCTCCTGACCGGGCTGGGTGGGCTCCTGGGTCTGTTCAAATTGCAGGAATACCGTCATCACATAGCCGTTGACGCCCAGATAGGTCACGCTGCTCCACTCCGCGCCCCACTGCCGCACGGTGATTTGGGTCCCCTTGGGAATGGT
>JARKQO010000267.1 GCA_029974855.1 Eubacteriales bacterium | reverse complement strand
TCGCGATCACGTCCTCGATATCGTTCAGGAACTCGCAGCGGTCGATGATGTCCTGGGTGGGGTTCATGGTGAGGTTGTTCACATAATCGTCCCCCATGAGCTTCACGGCCTCGGTGTTGGGGCTGGAGTACCAAATCTCGTTGCAGTTGATCTGGGCCACGTCCGGGCGGGACATGAAGTTGATGAAGGCCTCGGCGTTTTCCTTGTTCCGGGCGCCCTTGGGGATCACCATGCCGTCCACCCAGATGTTGCTGCCCTCCTGGGGCACCACGTAGGCCAAGGTGGGCTCGGTGCCGTTCTTTTCGGCGTTCTCTTGGTCAATATCGATGGAATACTGGGCGTCGCCGCTCCACATCAAAGCCAGGGCCGCTTCGCCCGCCACCATCTTGTCCTTGGTTTCGTCCACCTGGTAGGCCTTCACGATGCCGTCCTTCTTTTGCTTGATCAGGGCTTCCTTGGCGGCGTTCATCTCCAGGGGGTTGCGGGTGTTCATGGAATAACCCAGGTACTTCAGGGTGACGCCCATGGTGTCCCGGATGGAATCCATCATGAACACGTTGTTCTTGTACTGGGGATCAAACAGGGCGCTCCAGCTGGTGATGGGCTCCGAAACCATCTGGGTGTTGTACAGGATGCCCACTGTGCCCCACATGTAGGGTACGGAGTGGAGGTTCTGGGGATCGTAGGAGGGGCTTTTCAGGTTGGGGTCGATGTACTGGAAGTTGGGGACGCGGCTAAAGTCGATCTGCTCCAGCAGGTCCTCGGCAATCAGCCGCTCGATGCAGTAATCCGAAGGGAAAACCACGTCAAAGGAAGTGGGGGAGTTGCGAAGCTGCACCATCATGTCCTCGTTGGTGGTGAAGTTCATCATGTTCACGGTGATGCCGGTTTCCTGGGTAAACAAATCCAGGGCTTCCTGGCTGATGTAATCTTCCCAGTTGTAGACGTTGACCACGCCTTCTCCCAGGGCGCTCAGAGGAAGCAGCAAGGCGATCATCACAAGGGCAAGGGTCCAAAGCAGGGTCTTTTTCATGGCGGGTTCCTCCAATTCTTGATGGTTTAGTTGGTTTTGACCACTTGGGCGGGCTTGCCGCTGCGGTGGTTCACCACCAGCAGCAGGGCCAGCAGTGCCAGGAACATCAGGGCGCTTAAGGCATTGAGGGTGGGCTCGATGCCGATCCGGGCCTTGGAGTAGATTAGCGTGGAGAGGTTTTGTACCATGGGGCTGGTGGTGAAGTAACTGATCACAAAATCATCCAAGGATAGGGTGAAGGCCAGCAGCGCTCCGGTCACCACCCCGGGGCTGATCTCCGGCAGGATCACATGGACCAAAGAGTAGGTGGGGGTGGCCCCCAAATCCAGGGCCGCCTCGTAAGTATGCTTGTTCATCTGCTTTAATTTCGGCAGCACCGACAGGATCACGTAGGGGGTGTTGAAGGTGATGTGGGCCAGCAGCATGGTCACGTAGCCCCGCTCGATCTTGGAGAAGGTGAACAGGATCATCAGCGAGATACCCGTTACAATGTCCGGCATGGTCATGGGCAGGTTGGTAATGGTCATCATCACGCCTTGGGGCCGCTTTTTCATGGCGTGGATGCCGATGGCGGCCAAGGTGCCCAGCACCGTGGCGGCGATGGCGGCGATGACGGCCACGGTCAGGGTCACGTATAGGGCCTTCATGATGGCCTGGTCCTGGAGCAGGGCCCCGTACCAGCGCAGGGAGAGACCCTCCCATACGGCCCGGCTCTTGCCTGCGTTAAAGCTCTGCACAATCAGCACGGCAATGGGCAGGTATAAAAACAGCAGCACGAGGGTCAGGTAGCTTCGCTGAAAGAACCGCTTCATACCAGGCCCCCTCCTTCCCCTTCCGGGTCCGCCTTGCGCAAAACGCTCAGGCTCAGCAGAATCAGCACCATCATCACCAAGGACAGGGCGCTGCCCACGCTCCAGTTGTTCTCGGTGAGAAACTTGTTCTCAATCAAATCCCCGAACATCATGGTATTGCCGCCCCCCAAAATCCGGGGGATGAGGAAGGTGGTCACCGAGGGCATGAACACCATGGTGATGCCGGAGATCACCCCGGGCAGGCTCAGGGGAAACGTTACCCTGGAGAAGGTCCGGGCGGGGTTGGCCCCCAAATCCTGGGCCGCCTCCAGCAGTTTCTGGTCCATCTTGTTCAGGGAGGTGTAGATGGGGAACACCATGAAGGGCAGGAAGTTGTACACCATGCCCAGCAGCACCGCACCGTCGTTGTACATCAAATGCGCGCCGGAGAAGCCCAGGGCCTTGAGAATCTGGTTGATAAGCCCCTGGTCCTCCAAAAGGGTCATCCAGGCCACGGTGCGCAGCAGGAAGTTCATCCACATGGGAATGATGAACAGCACCACGATGGTGGAGCCCCGCTTCATCTGCCGGTCCGTCATGAAATAGGCGGCGGGGTAGCCCAGAATAAGGCAGATTACCGTGCACAGGAGGGCCATCCAGGTGGAATAGACCAAAATGTCGATGTTCACGGTGCCCCGCTGGATCAGCACGCTGTACTCCGGGCCCATCTCGCTGTACATCCGGTTCACGATGTGGTTGCTGTCCCAGAAGTTGGCGAAGTTGTCTAATGTGAAGCGGCCTTGGGCGTCGGTGAGGGCGTAGTAGCCAATCAGCAGGCAGGGGATGAGGGTGAACACCACCATCCACACCGTGTAGGGGGAGGCGAAAAAGGAGCGCTTCATGCCGTGGTTTTTGCGGATGGCCAGCACGCACAGGCCCACAAACAGCGCAAATCCCACAGCCAGCACCCATAGGGACCAGGAGGGTAGAAGCAGGCCGCGGTTCATGCTACTCCTCGCCTCCCTCCGGGCTCTCGCCCTCCAACTGGTCCAGGGGTTCCTCCATGGGCTTCATGATGTGGATGTTGTAGGGCACGATGGACAGGCCCACCCGGGAGTCCTGGGGTTGCATGATGGTGGAGTGGACCTTGAACACGGTCTCCCCGGCGTCGATCATCATCTCGTAGTGCACGCCCTTAAACAGCACGCTTCGCACCACCCCGGAAATCTGGCCGATGTCCTCTCCCACGATCATGATGTCCTCGGGCCGCACCACCACGTCCACCGGGGCGTTTTCCCCAAAGCCGGAGTCCACGCAGGGGAAGTCGTGGCCGCTGAAACGCACCAGCTCATCCCGGACCATCTGGCCCCGCAGGATGTTGCTCTCCCCGATGAAATCCGCCACAAAGGCGTTGGCGGGCTCGTCGTAAATCTTCTTGGGGGTGCCGATTTGAAGGATATACCCGTCCCGCATCACCACCACGGTGTCGCTCATGGTGAGGGCCTCCTCCTGGTCGTGGGTGACGTACAGGAAGGTGATGCCCAGGCGCTGCTGCATGTTTTTCAGCTCCAGCTGCATCTCCTTG
>JARKQO010000263.1 GCA_029974855.1 Eubacteriales bacterium | reverse complement strand
CGCTGCTGGAGGCGCTGCGCAGGGAGCCGCCATTGGCGGAAGAGCGGCGCTTTGAGGGAAAGAACGGCACGTTGCGGCTGCGCGTAATGGTGGACAGCGAGGCGGGGGAGGGCGGACGCTTTGTAAGCGACAAGCCCCTTTCCTTTGACCAGCGGCGAAGGGAATATGGCTTTCGCGGCATGCGGGAGGTGCTGGTGGAGGTAAACAGGGCCGCTGCGGAGCCGTCCACGGCACACGATCCTATGGGCGAATGGGAGGGATAGAAATGTATCTGTCAAGACTTGCGCTGGATGGGGCAAGGGGCGACACCATGCGGCTTTTGGCATCTCCCTACCGGCTGCACGGCGTGGTGGAGTCCTGCTTTGGCGGCGAAAAGGGGCGGAATCTTTGGCGGGTGGATTATCTTGACGGGGCACCGTACCTTCTGATCCTCAGCGAAACGAAACCTGATTTTGGGGCGCTTGCGTCCAGATACGGAAGAAGTGAGCTGTCAAGCGTATGCGAAAGCAAAGCATATGAGCCGTTGCTGGCAAGAGTGGCCCTGGGGCAGCGGTGGCAATTCCGTCTGCGGGGGAACCCGGTGCGGAGCAATCCCCGGGAGCCGGGGAAAGGCGGCCGGGGGAGGCTGTATAACCATGTGACCCAGGAGCAGCAAAAAGCATGGCTCACCGCCCGCGGCGCGGTCAACGGCTTTGCCCTGGAGGATGACTGGTTTCAGGTGGTCCATTCCAAATGGTATCAATTCCGCAAGGGGGAGAGGGGGATTGGGGAGGTGTCCCTGCTGGCGGTAACCTTTGAAGGAACTCTGTCGGTTACCGATCCCGTTTTGTTCCGCAATGCGCTGGAACACGGAATTGGCAGAGTGAAGGCGTATGGCTGCGGCCTGTTGACCATTGCACGGATGGGAGGGTGAACAGATGCCCGGCCATATCGGGATGGAAAAGCCGGAATTGCGCGCCCTGCCGCAAGTTCGGGACAGAATGTCCTTTTTGTATTTGGAACGCTGCCAGATCAACCGGCAGGATGGAGCCATTACCATTGCGGATTCTCGTGGGACGGTACATGTTCCGGCAGCCTCTCTGGGTGTCCTGTTGCTGGGACCTGGTACATCCATTTCTCACCGGGCCATTGAATTGATTGGGGATGCCGGGGCCAGCCTGATCTGGGTGGGAGAGCACGGCGTGCGCTACTACGCCCATGGACGCCCGCTGACCCATTCCTCCAGGCTGCTGATTCGCCAGGCCGAGCTGGTTTCCAACATGCGGGAGCGCCTGGCCGTAGCCCGCCGGATGTACCAAATGCGCTTCCCAGGAGAGGACGTATCCGCACTCACCATGCAGCAGCTGCGGGGGAGGGAAGGCGCGAGGATTCGTGCGGTGTACAGGGAGGCTTCCAAGGAAACCGGCGTTCCCTGGAGCGGGCGTGAATACGAGCCCCAAAATTTTGAGGGCGGCATTGCCATTAACATGGCGCTGTCCGCAGCGCAGGCCTGCCTTTACGGCGTGGCGCACAGCGTGATCGTGGCGTTGGGCTGTTCGCCGGGGCTTGGTTTTGTGCATACAGGACATGAACGGTCCTTTGTGTATGATATCGCGGATCTGTATAAGGCGGAGGTCACCATCCCCATCGCGTTCCGGGTGGCGGCGCAAAATCCGCAGGATGTGGGCGCGCTTACCCGGCGAAGCGTGCGGGACGCCATCTCCGACGGGCATATTTTGGAGAGGATCACCATGGATATAAGGAAACTGCTGCTGGGCGATGCTATGGCCGAGTTGGAACCACAGGTGGAT
>JARKQO010000254.1 GCA_029974855.1 Eubacteriales bacterium | reverse complement strand
CCCCCTTCAGCCTGGGGCCTCTGGCAGCACCGGCGTCCCCTCCGCCCCGGAGGACCCCGGCCCGGACTTCAACCGGCTCCACGAGGTCAAATCCCCCATGGTGGGGGTGTTCTACAGGGCGCCGGAGCCCGGGGGCGAACCCTTTGTGCAGGTGGGGGATTCCGTGGCCAAGGGCGCGGTGCTGTGCATCGTGGAGGCCATGAAGCTCAACAATGAGATCACCGCCGACGTCCAGGGGGAAGTGGTGGACGTCTGCGTCCAGGATGGGGACGTTGTGGAATACGGCCAGACTTTGTTCAAACTTTTTCAGCCGAGGTCTTGAGCATGAACCGTGACGAGATCAAAACCTTTCTGCCCCACCGGGAGCCCATGCTTTTGCTGGATCAGGTGGAGGTGGACCCCCAGGGCAACGCTGTGGGTCATTATACAGTCCGGGGGGACGAGTGGTTTTTGCAAGGGCATTTCCCTGGCAATCCCGTGGTGCCCGGGGTGGTGCTGTGCGAAATCATCGCCCAGACGGCGGGGGCCCTCCTGCGGGAGCAGCTTCCCGGCAAAACCACCTTGTACGCGGGCATGGACCAGGTGCGCTTCCGGCGCATGGTGCGCCCCGGGGACAGGGTGGACATCACCTGCCGCATTACCCGCCGGAAGATGAACCTCTACGTGGTGGCCGGGGAGGCCAGCGTGGAGGGAAGCCTCTGCGCCAGCGGCGTGTTTACCTTAATGCTGGCGGCGTGATGGGAGGGGTTGCCTTGTTTCCCAAAATCCTCATTGCCAACCGGGGCGAGATCGCGGTGCGGATCCTCCGGGCTTGCAAGGAAATGGGCATCCTCACCGTGGCGGTTTTTTCCGAGGCGGACCGGGACGCTTTGCACGTTTCCATGGCGGATGAAAGCTACTGCATCGGCGGGCCCCAGGCTTTCAGCAGCTACCTGAACCAGCAGGCCCTTCTGTCCGTAGCTTTGCTCAGCGGGGCCCGGGCCATCCACCCGGGCTACGGCTTTCTGTCGGAAAACGCGGCCTTTGCCGAGGCCTGCGAACAGCACGGCCTCAAGTTCATCGGCCCCAGCGCCCGGGTGATCCGCCTCATGGGGGACAAGGAGGAGGCCAAGCGCACCATGGCCCGGCTCCAGGTGCCCACCATCCCCGGCCAGGAGCTGCTGCGGGACGCCCAGGAGGCCAAGGAGGCTGCCCAGCGGGTGGGCTTTCCCTTGCTGCTGAAGGCCCGCGCCGGGGGCGGGGGCCGGGGTATCCGGCTGGTGGAGCGGCTGGAGGACGTGGAGGCCGCCTTTCGGGCCGCTTCCGCCGAGGCCCAGGCCTCCTTTGCCGACGGGGGGCTGTATATGGAAAAGTTCCTCCGGCAGGTGAAGCACGTGGAGATGCAAATCCTCTGCGACCAGCAGGGCCACGCCGTATGCCTGGGGGAGCGGGACTGTTCCATGCAGCGGCGCAACCAAAAGCTCATCGAGGAAAGCCCCTGCCCCGTCATCTCCCAGGAGCTGCGGGAAAGGATGATGGCCACCGCCGCCCGGGCCGCCACCAGCCTGGGGTATGAAGGGGTGGGCACCCTGGAGTTTTTGCTGGACGGGGAGCGAAACTTCTACTTTATGGAGATGAACACCCGCCTCCAGGTGGAGCACCCGGTGACGGAAATGGTTACGGGCATCGATTTGGTGAAGTGGCAAATCCGGGTGGCCGCAGGCCTGGAGCTGCCCTTCACCCAGCGGGACATCGCTTTGCGGGGCCATGCCATCGAATGCCGCATCAACGCCGAGGACCCCCAGGCCAACTTCCGCCCCAGCTGCGGCCAGGTATCGCTTTTGCACATTCCCGGGGGACCCTGGGTCCGCTTTGACACCGCTTTGTACCAGGGCTACCGGGTGCCGCCCTATTACGACTCCATGATCGGCAAGCTCATCGTGTATGCCGCCACCCGGCAGGAGGCCATCCGCAAGATGCAGGCGGCCCTGTGCGAAACCGTCATCGAGGGGGTGGAGCACAACGGCTGCTTCCAGGCGGACTTGATCTGCGAGCCCGCCTTTGTGGACGGCAGCTATGCCACGGATTTTTTGAGAAAGTGAGAATCCCGCCATGCTGGCCAAGAGCCTGTTCCGAAAGCCCAACAACGCCCTGGAGGGCCAAAGCGCCGCCGCCCCGGAAAAGCCCGTTGCCTGCCCCGGCTGCAAAAAGCAAATTTCGGCCCAGGAGCTGGACCAAAACCTGTTGGTATGCCCCCGCTGCGGCTATCATCTGCGCATGGGGGCCCGGCGGCGGGTGGCGTTGCTGTGCGACGGAGGCAGCTTTACCGAGCGGGACGGGGACCTGGAATCCCGCAATGTGCTGGGCTTTCCGGGCTATGAGGAAAAGCTGGAGGCCGCCCGGCGGGGCAGCGGGGAAAAGGAAGCCGTGCTCACCGGCACAGCCGCCGTCCTGGGGCGGCCCTGCGCCTTTTTTGCCATGGAGCCCGCCTTTATGATGGGCTCCATGGGCTCCATGGTGGGGGAAAAGCTGACCCGGCTTTTTGAGCATGCCACGGAACGCCGCCTGCCGGTGGTGGGCTATACCGTATCCGGCGGGGCCCGGATTCAGGAGGGCATCCTGTCCCTGATGCAAATGGCCAAGGTGTCGGCGGCGGTGAAGCGCCACAGCCAGGAGGGCGGTTTGTACATCGCCTTGCTGACGGACCCCACCACCGGGGGCGTGGCCGCCAGCTTTGCCATGGAGGCGGATATCATCCTGGCGGAGCCGGGAGCCCTGATCGGCTTCGCGGGGCCCCGGGTCATCGAGCAAACCATCCGCCAAAAGCTGCCCCCGGGGTTCCAGCGGGCGGAATTTCAGCTGAAAAAGGGCTTTGTGGACCGCATCGCCCCCAGGGGCGGCCAGCGGGAGTTGGTGGCCTTGCTGCTGAGCATGCACGGGGGGAGGGCTGAGGATGGGCGCGTATGAAAAGGTGCTGGCGGCCCGGCAAAAGGGCCGGCTTACCGCCTTGCAGCTGATCCAAGGGATTTTCACGGACTTCCTTGAAATGCACGGGGACCGCCGCTTCGGGGACGACGGGGCCGTGGTGGCGGGCCTGGCCCGCCTTGGGGAAACCCCCGTCACCGTCATCGGCCTGGAGAAGGGCCAGGATACCGCCGAGAAGGTGGCCCGGAACTTCGGCTCCGCCAACCCGGAGGGGTACCGGAAGGCCCTGCGGCAGATGAAGCTGGCGGAGAAATTCCGCCGTCCCGTGGTGTGCCTGGTGGACACCGCCGGGGCCGCCTGCGGCCTGGGGGCCGAGGAGCGGGGCCAGGGCCTGGCCATTGCGGAAAACCTCATGGAGATGTCGGCTTTGACCGTGCCGGTGATCTCCATCGTCATCGGGGAAGGGGGCAGCGGCGGGGCCTTGGCCCTGGCGGTGTCCAACCAGGTGTGGATGCTGGAAAACGCGGTCTATTCCGTGATCTCCCCCGAGGGGGCCGCCAGCATTTTGTGGAAGGACCCCAAAAAGACCCAGGATTCCAGCGAGGCCCTGAAGCTCACCGCCCAGGATTTGTATGCTTTGGGGGTTATCGACCGGATCATCCCCGAGCCCCAGGACAGCGAAGAATTATATGAACACCTTCGCAACGCCCTGATCTCCGCCTTCGCCTCCTACGCGGCCCTGGAGGGCTCCGAGGTGGCGGCTTTGCGGTACGGTAAATTCAGAAGCATGGGGGGACCGCCTGTATGATCGTGTTGGTGACGGATTCCACAGCCTATTTCTCCCGGCGGGAGGCCCAGGCCCAGGGGGTGGTGCAGGTGCCCATGAACTACGCCCACCAGGGCCGCACCGCCTACACCGAGGGCTACGCGGACGAAAACGACGCCATGCTGGGGCTGGTCACCGCAAACCCCGGCCATTTCACCACCTCCCAGGCCTCCTACGCGGCCTTCCTCTCCACCTTGGAGGACATCGTGGCGGAGGGCCACCAGGCCTTGGTGCTCCCCATCTCCTCCCGGCTCAGCGGCACCTATGCCAACGCCTACAAGGCCGCCCAGGCCCTGGGTCCGGAGAGGGTGGCGGTGGTGGATTCCAAAACCACCGGCGGAGCCCTGTACCTGCTGCTGCTGAAGGCCCGGGAATGGATCCGGCAGGGCCTTTCCTTGGGGGAGGTAGCCCTGAAGGTAAAGGAATACCGGGAAAAGACCCGCACGCTATTCTCCGTGAAGGACATGACCCCCCTGCGCAAAAGCGGCAGGCTGAATTTGGTGCGCATGTCCGTATCCACCATTCTGAACATCCGGCCGATTTTGAAGCTCACCGGGGGCGGGGTGAACGCCTATGGCATGGCCCGGGGCCAGCAGGAGCAGCTGCGCCTGCTGGAGCAGGCGGCGGCCCACTGTCAGACCCCCGTGGTGGTGCAGCATTGCCGGGCCGAGGACATGGCCCAGCAGCTGGCCCAGCGCTTGCAAGCCCGGGGGGTACCCGTCATGAAGCGGACCTTAGGCCCTGTGCTGGCCATTCATCTGGGGGGCGGATGCCTGTCCGTGGCCTGGGTGGAGGGGTGAGGGCGGGGTTGCTTTTGGGTTGATTTGGCCCGCCCCCTTGCGGGGCTCCTTGCTAGAAAAAATAATAAAAAAGCCACAGGGTTGCCTTCCCCAAAGGGAGGGCAGCCCTGTGGCTGATGGCCCTGCGTCACAGCCTCACGGCGTCACAGCGCGGGCTCCGGCTCCAGCACGGGCACGGGCATGGGCGCGTCCTCCCGGGGCATCCTCCGCTGGTGGAGGGTATACCACAGGAACATGAACAGGCCCCGTACGCAGGCGGACACCGTAATCCCCAGCCAAAGCCCGTCCAGCCCCATCCATTGGGCAAAGCCCCAGCACAGCAAGGGCCGGATCAAATTGGAGGAAATGCTGCATACGCTGGGGGGCAGCGTTTTGCCAACGCCCCGGAACGCCCCGGCGCAGGCCCCCTCCAAAGCCATGAACAGCTGGCATCCCGCCAGAATTTGCAAGTAGGTGGCCCCCATGTCCAAAATCTCCGGAGGCTCCCGCAAAAAGAGGGAGAACAGAAAGCGCCCGCCCAGCACCAGCACCGCCGTCACCACAACCTCCCAGCCCAGCAGCGCCCCCAGGGAAATGCGGTAGCCCCGCCGGATGCGCTTCCATTGCCCAGCCCCGTAGTTCTGGCCCACGAAGGCGGTGACCGCCGAGGAGAACCCCCCGCCGATGAGCCAAGACAGGGACTCGATCTGGCTGCCCACCCGCTGCACCGCCACGGCGGTTTCCCCATACCAAGCGGATACCATGCTGGTCACCACCATGGCCAAAGCCGTAAAGGCTCCGCTTTCCAAGGCCACAGGCAGGCTCCAGCGCAAAATTTGCCGCGTCGGGGCCCGGCCCAGGGGGCCCAGCAGCCGGAAGCGGGGAAAAGGCCGGTGGGGATGCTTCTTCACAAACCACACAAACAAGGCGCATACCACGCCCTGGGCGATGATGGTGGCGATGGCCGCCCCCTCGATCCCCCAACCGAAGCCAAAAATCATCAGGGGGTCCAGCACCATGTTCACCACCAGGCCCACCGCGTTGGCCCAAAAGCCCAGGCGGGAGTTCCCAGCGCCGTTGAAGGCCCCGGTAAGGGCGGCAGACACATAGGTCAGCGGAATACCGATGCCCACAATGCGCAGGTAGGCACAGGCGCTTTCAAACACATCCCGCTCCTTCACCTGAAGCAGCGCCACCAAGGGCCCCGCAAAAAGCACCAACACTAACCCATACACCAGGCCCAGCAGCCCCGCGATCCGGGCGGCGTTCTGGGCATATTCCCGGGCGGCCTTGGGGTCCCCCCGGCCCAGGTTTTGGGAGGTGCCGATCTCCGAGCCGATGCGGCCAACCATCATCAACGCCATGCCCAGCCACAGGAACATGCCCGCCAGCCCGCTGGCGGCCACCGCGGTTACGGAGTTTTCCATGCGCCCCAGCCAGAACATGTCCGTTAAGTTATAGGCCATCTGCATCAGCTGGGTTCCCATAATGGGAATGGCCACCTGGAGCAGCTTTCTCAGAATGCTTCCCCGGGTCAGGTCATAGGTGCCGGTGGTCATGGTACGCCTCTTTCCTTTGGTATCTCCCTATTATCCATGGAGGGAAAAAAGCCCTCTCACAGCAGGGAGTTCAAATTCCATAAAATGGACACTGTGGACTGGACCACGCCGTTCATCAGCGTGCCGCCCACCAGCACGATAAACAGCAGCGTCAGCAGCAAAGACAGGCAGACGCACAGGATTTTGGGAACCGCCAGCGCCGGCTCCGGCTTGCCCGTGACCCGCCCCAACAGGCTGCCCATGAACACATAGCTCACCACCGTCCCCAGCAAAGCCACCGGCGCCGCCAAAATGGGCATCACCAAGGAGGCCAGCAGGGCCAGCAAGGAAACGGCCACCGTGGGCAGCGTGGTCACGGTAAAGCAGCCGTATGCCAGCTCCCAGGAAAAACGCATCTTGCTGACAGGGCACAGGTACACCAGCATCACCGCCAAAGGCAGCAGCATGGCAAACACCTGGCACAGCACCGCGATGCCCCCGATGGAAGCGCCGATTTTGCTGGACACATAGCTGACCCCCTGGCTCAGGCTGGTGGCGTCGCTGGCCAGGGCATTGCCGGTGACAGCGGTATAAAAGCCAAAGAACAGCCGCACCATGCCCGTGGCAAAGAACAGGCCGCACAGGAAGGTGAACAGCAGCGTCAGCCCCGCCACCACAGGGGTGGGGTACCAGTTGCGCCGCTCCATGATCCCTTGCAGCACGCAGCCCGGGTCCCGGAAGGAATCCCGCAGCATGCCGGGAAGCTGCAGCTGGGCGGCGAAAAACGCCTGGGAGCCCCGGGGCTGGGGCACCTCGCCGTAATATCCCCCATAGCCCTGGGGATACCCCTGGGGGGCTTGGTATTGGGCATAGCGCTGTTCATAACTGGGCTGGTACCCCGGGTAGGTACAGGCCGGAGCCGGGTAGCCCTGGGCCGGGGTGGGACAGCTGTAGCCCTGGGGAGGTTGGGCAGGCTGGGCCCCCTGACCGTAGGGAGCTTGAGGGGGCTGAACCCCCTGACCGTAGGGGGCTTGCTGCCCGTAGGGCTGGTAGCCGCTGGGGGCCAAGGGCTCGTTGCACACATTGCAAAATTGTGCGCCGGGCGGCAGGAGGCTTCCGCAGTTGGGACAATTCAGACGCGGCTCCTGTCCGTAGGTAGGCTGATCATAGCATGGCCCGGGGGTGGAGTCAATACGGGCCCGGAGCCGCTACTGCCCGGGGATTCCGGCGGCGCTGAGCCGGGCGGAGAGGGCGGCGGCCAGGGCCGGGTCCAGGATGTACAGCCGCAT
>JARKQO010000245.1 GCA_029974855.1 Eubacteriales bacterium | reverse complement strand
GGCTGCTGGTGGGCTTTGAGGGCAGCGACGACGCGGCGGTGTACCAGCTGGACGAAGAACGCTCCTTGGTCTGCACGGCGGATTTCTTTCCCCCCATGGTGGAGGAACCGCTGCTGTTTGGCCGCATCGCGGCGGCCAACGCCCTCAGTGATATTTACGCCATGGGAGGCGAGCCGCTGGTGGCCCTGAACTTGCTCTGCTTTCCACAGTCAGGGGAGCCGGAGGCTCTGGGGGATATCCTCCGGGGCGGCAGCGAGAAGGCCGCCCAGGCGGGCTGCCCCATCGCGGGGGGGCATTCCATCTATGACCATGAGGTGAAATACGGGCTCAGCGTCACCGGGATCGTCCCCACCGCGCGGATTTTGCGCAACGATACCCCCAGGCCCGGAGATCGGCTGATTCTGACCAAGAAGCTGGGTACGGGGATCATTCTGGCGGCCCACCGGGCCGGGATGGCGGAGGAGGGTGCCTACCAAGAGGCCCTGGAGATCATGCAAAGGCTGAACCGGGACGCAGCCTGGGCCATGAGGGAGGCGGATGTGTCCGCCGCCACTGACGTGACCGGCTTTGGCCTGCTGGGCCATGCCCGGGAGATGGCGGGGGAGCACGCCACCTTGCTGCTGGACCCGCAGCGGCTTCCCCTCCAGCCCATGGCGCTGCCCTATGCCCGGGAATACCTGACCACAGCCGCCGGACAGCGCAACCGCAACCATCTGGCGGAGGCGGTGGATGTATCCGCCTTGCCCCTAGCCATGCAAGAGGTGTTTTTCGATCCCCAGACCTCCGGGGGCCTGCTGATGGCGGTGGCCCGGGACCAGGCCCAGGGATTGCTGGAACGGATTCAGCAGACAGACCCGGACGCCCGGATCATCGGCGCGGTGCAAAACCGGGGAGACAGACCCATTTTGATAGGAGGTTTTTGAGCATGAAGGATTTGGACATGATGGGCCAGCCCTGTCCCATTCCCGTGATCCAGGCCCGCAAGGCTTTGCTGGCCGGGGAGGAAATGGTGACGGTGACGGTAGACAACCAGGTGGCGGTACAGAACCTGGAGAAGATGGCCCAGGCCGAGGGCTACAGTTTTGCCTGGAAGCAGGAGGAGAAGGGGCGCTTCGCGGTTACCCTCCAGGGAGGCGGGGAGCGGCGGGAACCGGGCGCCGCGCCCAAGGATGACTCCGTCTACTGCGAACCCCTGGAGGACAATACCGCTCCCCTGACGCTGATGATCACCCGGGAACGCCTGGGGGACGGGGCTGAGGAGCTGGGGACCATGCTGATGAAGGGCTTTGTGTTCTCCCTCACCGAGCTGGAGCGGCCCCCCAAGGCGGTGATTTTCCTCAACGGCGGGGCCCGCCTCACCACGGAGGGAGCCGCCACCGTGCCGGATTTGAGGACCCTGGAGGAGAAGGGAACCCGCGTCTGCACCTGCGGCACCTGCGCCAATTTCTTTGGCATCAAGGAGAAGCTGGCGGTGGGAGAAATTGTGAATATGATGCAAATTGTCCAGATGATGGCGGCGCCGGGCCGCAACCTAACCCTGTGAGCCTGTCGGGCTTGCTGGGACTTACCCCCGGAGAGCGGGTGGCGGTGGTGGGCTGCGGAGGCAAAACCTCCCTCATCCACCTGCTGGCAAGGGAAAATGCCTCCCAGGGGGTACTCATTGCCCCCACCACCCGGATAGGGCTGAATCAAAGGATTTTCCAGCCGGGGATCACCTACCTGGGCACGCCCCAGGGGGAGAAGCTCGTGGCCGCGCCTCTGGAGGAAATCCGCTCCGCCTCCGCCGCCTATGGCTTGACTTTGATGGAGGCGGACGGCAGCCAGGGCTTGCCCCTGAAGGGATGGGCAGACCATGAGCCGGTGGTGCCGGACTTTGCCACTTTGACCCTCGGGGTGGTTTCCGCCCGGGCTGTGGGGCTTGCGGCCACGGCTCGGCATGTGCACCGGCTGCCCCTGTTTTTGGCCCAAACCGGGCTTGCGGAAGGGGAATTGGTGCAAGAAGAAGCGGTGGCCCGGATGATCCGCCAATGCCAGGAGCGCCATGGCAAGGGCCGACTGGCTGTGGCTATCAACCAGGCGGACGACCCGCCTCTGCGGGAGGTGGCGGACCGCATCGCCAAGGCCCTGGAAGGCTTTGGGGGAGAGATTTTCCTAGGGAATACGGGGGATAGCCAAGCATGGACAAGGCATTGATCGTGGTACGGGGAGGCGGGGATATCGCCACCGGGGTCATCCAGAAGCTGCACCGGGCGGGCTTTTCCGTGCTGGTGCTGGAGGTGGAGCGGCCTATGGCCATCCGGCGCACGGTGTCCCTGTGCGAGGCGGTGCGGTGTGGCACAGCCACCGTGGAGGATATTACCGCAAGGCGGGTGGCCACGGAAGAGGAAATGGAGCGCTGCCGGGAGGCCGGAGAGGTGCCCCTGGCTGTGGACCCCGCCGGAGAATGGATCTCCCGGCTGTCCCCCGCCTGCGTGGTGGACGCCATTTTGGCCAAGCGCAACCTGGACACCCGCATGGACATGGCCCCGGCGGTGATTGCCCTGGGGCCGGGCTTTACCGCAGGGGTGGACGCCCACGCCGTGGTGGAAACCATGCGGGGGCACGATTTGGGGCGGCTGCTCCTCAGCGGCGGGGCCTTGCCCAACACCGGGCTTCCGGGAGAGCTGGGGGGCAAAAGCGCCGAGCGGGTGATTCACGCTCCCTGCGGGGGGCATGTGTGCCACCGCAAGGCCATCGGCGACGTGGTGCAACAAGGGGAAGCGGTGCTTTTGGTGGGGAATACCCCCTGCCCGGCCCCCTTCACCGGGCTGCTGCGGGGGCTCATCGCGGAAATGCCCGTGAAGAAAGGTACCAAGATCGCCGATATCGACCCCAGGACGGACGTGGATTGGCATACCATCTCCGACAAGGCCCGCTGTATCGGCGGCGCGGTGTTGGAGGCTTACCTGTATTTGCGCAATAGGGGGCAGGGGAAATGAAGGATTTGCTGGAGGCCATGCTAGCGCGGTTGAGTCTGGGCCAAAGCATGGTCCTGGTAAGCGTGGTGCGAAGCAGCGG
This sequence comes from Eubacteriales bacterium, assembly GCA_029974855.1. Next base: position 5,316 of record JARKQO010000245.1, on the reverse strand, counting down.
CAGTGCTCCCAGAGGGGCTGGGGCCCGGATGCTGGTGGACGAGGATGGCTGGGCCTTTGGCACCGTGGGCGGCGGCAAGGTGGAGCACGAATCCGTTGTGCTGGCCGGGAAGCTGGTGAGGGAGAATGGCTTCTTCCTCCGGGATTTTGCCCTGCGGAACCGGGAGGCCGGGGATTTGGGCATGGTCTGCGGCGGGGACGTGCGGATTCTGTTTCAGCATATGGGGCCGGAACAGGCGGAGTTTTGCCGCCGGGCTTTGGAGAAAATCGCGGCGGGGGAAACAGCCTACTGGGTCACGGACACGGAAACCGGGGACATGAGCCTGACAGACCAGGAGCCCGCGGACCCGGCCTGCTTTGCGCAGCAGATCAGCGGCGGGGGCAGGACCTATGTGTTTGGCGGCGGCCATGTGGGCCAGGCGCTGGTGCCTTTGCTGGCCAAGGCGGGCTTCCGGCCCGTGGTGCTGGAGGACAGGGCGGAGTTCGCCGACCCCGCTCTGTTCCCGGACGCCCGGGAGGTGCGGCTGGTGGACTTTTCCCATCTGGAGGGCCTGGAGGTAAGCGAGGCGGACGACGTGGTGATCATGACCCGGGGCCATCTCCACGACCAAGCGGTGCTCTCCCAGATGCTGAAAACCCCCGCCGGGTATGTGGGCATGATCGGCAGCCGCGCCAAACGGGGTCAAGTGTACGCCCATTTGCTGGAGCATGGCTTTTCCCAGAAGGACATAGACCAGGTCCATTCGCCCATCGGGCTGCCCATTCAGGCGGAAACGCCCTTTGAAATCGCCGTCAGCATTACCGCGGAGCTCATTCAAAGCCGGGCGGAGCGCAAGGGGCGCTACGGACGCTGAGTCCAGCCAGTATCTTTCAACTTCCCTTTCCCTTCGGCATATGCTGCTGTATCCAAAGCCGAAGGGAAGAGATTACATTGGTCAGCATTAGCCTGTGCATGATTGTCAAGGACGAGGAGGAGGTATTGGCTCGCTGCCTGGAGTCCGTGAGGGACCTGGTGGAGGAGATCATCGTGGTGGATACGGGCTCCAGCGACAGGACCGCCGAGATCGCCCGTCGCTACACCCCCCATGTGCTTTCCTTTCCCTGGATCGACGACTTTTCAGCCGCCCGCAACTTCGCCTTTTCCCAGGGCACCTCGGACTACTTGATGTGGCTGGACGCGGACGACGTGGTGCTGGACAAGGACCGGACCGCCTTTCGGGCCTTGAAGGAAACCCTGGCTCCGGACGTGGACGTGGTGATGATGAAATACAACCTGGCCTTTGACGCGGCTGGGGAGCCCACCTTCTCCAACTACCGGGAGCGGCTGGTCCGCAAAGACGCCAAGCTGCGGTGGACGGGGCCGGTCCACGAGGTGCTGCCCATTGTGGGCAAGGTGATCTATGTGCCTCACGTGGCCGTGACCCACCGGAAGCTCAAGCCCTCGGACCCCATGCGCAACTTGAACATCATGGAGAAGTACATCGCCGCGGGAGGCAAGCTGGACCCCCGGCAGACCTTCTACTATGCCCGGGAGCTTTCCGACAACAGGCGCAATGAGCAAGCCATTGAGGTGTTTGAAGGCTTTTTGGACAGCGGCCAGGGCTGGGTGGAAAACCAGATAGAGGCCTGCCGGGGGCTGGCTCTGTGTTATTTCCGGCTGTCCCAAAACGAAAAGGGCTTGGACGCCCTGCTGAAAAGCCTGCGCTATGATACACCCCGGGCGGAGCTGTGCTGCGATTTGGGGGGGTATTTTTTGGAGCGGAACCGGCTTCCCCAGGCCGTGTTCTGGTATGAGCAGGCCAGGGGAATCAAGCCCATGCCCGAGCGTGGGGGATTCCTCCTGCTGGATTGCTACGGCTATTTGCCTTGTATTCAATTATGCCTGTGCTACCACCGGATGGGACTGGAGGAAAAGGCGGTGGAAATGAACGAGCTGGCGGGGAGCTTCAAGCCCTCGGATCGGGCCGTGGCCTATAACCGCGCCTATTTTCTGAAAAAGCGGACCGGAAAGGAAGTGGCGTTTCCTGAGCACCGGGAGGAAACAACCTAAGGGCGCGTCTGGGAAAAAGAAATAAAGTTTCTTGGTTTCCATTCATAAAATGGATGGATGTTTCATAGAAATTCTATGGTTTACTTCTAGTTATCCATCATTTAATTCTTATATTCCATTTTGATTTCATTGAAAGCGTGGTATAATAATCTCCGAAATCGAACGCTGAAAGAAAGGAGTATTCAGGATGAAACGCTACGGAGAGGATATAAAAGCCCAGGCGCTTGCCAGTATCAATGCCGTCGGAGTGAAAAAAACCAGCGAAGAGATGGGCCTATCCATTCAAACGCTTTACAAATGGCGCAATGAAGGGAAAAAGCCCTCCGCTTCCAAAGGAATCAAGGAAGGCAAGACCGACGATCTGATCCAGATCATCAAAGAGGACGCCAGCTTGCAAAAGAAGATTCAGCAGTTGGAGGAGGAGAACGCCAATTTGCGCAAGACCATCGCCAGGATGAAGAAAGCCTTTGCGGCCATGTTTGAGTAAGCTTCACCCGGTGGGGGAATTCCCTTTTGCCAGTTCGACTTCCTGTCTAAAAACCCACTTTTTTCCAGCAGAGTGGGTTTTTTTCTATGGAGCGGTATAGGCGCTTACCACAGGGAAAGCTGCTCTGCCCGCTGGGGCTGCCGCCGCCCCCGGATGGCGGCGCACTCCGCCCGGGCTTTGATCTCGTTCACAAACAAAAGGTCCTCCTGGGAGGCGGTCACGGTGAGCTCGTCCTTGGCCCGGGTCATGCCCACAAAGAACAGCCGCCGTTCCTCCTCCACCCTTTGGGGGTCCTTCTCCTCCTCCCCCAGGCTGGGGAACGCGTCCGCGCTGAGGAATACCGCCGGAAACTCCAGGCCCTTGGAGCCGTGGATGGTCATCAGCTTCACAGCCTCCGCCACAGGGCGGTTGCCGCTGGCACGCCGCAGGTCCGCCTCCTCCCCGGTGAGAAGGGTTTGCAGCAGGGCGGGCATGGTGTCGTGGAATACCGAGGCGTGAAGAAGCTTCTCCAGGGCCGGGTTCTGCCCCCATGCATCCACCCACTGCTGCAGGAGCTTCCGGGGCTTTTCCTTAGAAAGCCTGGGCAGAAAGGCCTCTATCTGCTCCACCCAGGGCAGCAGCAGCGCATGGTCGGCAAAGGCCTCTCTGGCCGCCTGAACCTGGAGCTCCTTTTGCTCCCGGGCCCAGGCCACGGCCCTCTGGATCAGGGGAGCCGGAAGCCGCCAAACCAGCCGCAGGCAGTCCTCCAAAGAGGCAATATCCCGGGGGTCCCACAGAAAGCGGAAAAAGCCCAGAGCGCCCACCACTTGGGGGTCGGCCAGAAAGTCGTCCCGGCCATAGATAATACAGGGGATGCTCTCGTGGCGCAGGCAGGATTCCATCAGGCCCAGCTGGTGCCGGGTGCGGCAAAGCACCGCGATGTCCCCGAAGGAACGTACCTGGCCCCGATGCCTTTCGGCGGTGGAGGCGGCCACCATGTCCACGCCCCCCACCATGCGGCTGATTTCCTTGGCAATCCAAAGGGCCGCGTCAAAGGGCTTTTCCGCCGTCATCAGGCGCAGGGCCGCGCCGCTGTCCCGATGGGGCAAAAGGCTGCGTTCCCCGCCGGGGTTGTGGCCAATCAGCGCCAGGGCTCCCTGTAAAACCTCCGGGGTGGAGCGGTAGTTGTGGCGTAGGGTAACGATCTCCAGGGTGGGCAGGTCCCGCTGTAGCTCCCCGAAGCACTGGGCGTTGGCTCCCCGGAAGCCGTAGATGGACTGGTCCGGGTCCCCGATGACGAAAAGGCTTTGGCCGTGCTGGCTCCAGTGGCGGATCAGGCGGTGCTGCAAAGGGTTGATGTCCTGAAACTCATCCACCAGCAGGTGCGTGAACATCTTCCGCTCCCGGGTGTCCAAAGCCAGGGCCTCCAGCAGCAGGTCGTCCAGGTCCCGGAGGTTTTTCTTTTTCAGTGCGTCGTTGTAGGCCTCATAGAGGGGCTGGCTCAGGTTCGCCTCCCGGAAGCCCTGCCCGTTTTTCACCGCCGAGACCTTCCCCAGGCAGGCCTGGGGGGACAGGGAAGAGCCCTGGGCCGCCAGCACATCCTTCATGAGCTCCAAAGCCTGGGAGGGGTCCACAAGGGGCTTTGGCTCCAGCAGCTGCAAGCAGACGGCGTGGAAGGTGCCCACTGTGAGCCCCCGGATTTTGGCCTTGCCCCCCAGCCTGCTTTCCAGCCTTTGGCGCATTTCCTCCGCCGCCTGGTTGGTGAAGGTGACGGCGGTAATGGCGGAGGGAGAAATCTGCCGAACCTCAATCAGGTGAGCGATTCGCTCCACCAAGGTCTTGGTCTTGCCGGTGCCGGGCCCGGCGATCACCGCCAAAGCGGCGGCGGGGGAGGCCACGGCCTGGGCCTGTTCCTCATTCAGCGGGTCCGGGGCAAAGGAAGCGGCATCCCCCGCATCTCCCTCCTCAGCGGCACTTTCCCGTTTCTTCTTTCCCAGGCCGGAAGCGGCCTTGGCCTTCCGCTTCCCCACAGACCCCACTTCCAGCAAGGACAGCTGGCCGCTGAGGACCTCCAGCTCATCCGGCGCGAATAGGCTGACGGTTCCGTACTCGCCGTCATACCCCGCCAGGCAGGACACCTTCCCGGCCCGCAGCCGGCGAATGCCCTCCCCGATGGCGTATCCGGCGGAGGATTCAATAGTTTCAATGGGCACATCCCGCAAAATAGAAAACTCCGGCCCCAGGCTTCCAAGCATGGCAAAATAGCGCTCCTGGGTTTTCCTGCTCTCGGCCCTGGCCCCTGTGGAGGCGGCGATCACCTCCGGCAGGGGAATCAAGCTTTCAAAGGGTTTTCCACCCGTGAGGACGAAATCCGCCGGGCGGTCCGCCATCTCCTCAATCCGGTGCAGCACCCCCACGGTAACTTTTTTGCCGCACACGGGGCATCTTCCCCCGGCCTGGAGGGTTTCCCCGGGCTCCAGGCGCACGCCGCAGGCCCGGTGCCCGTCCAGATGGTATTTCCCCTCCTCCGGGAAGAACTCCAAGGTGCCCGCCATGCCCTCCCCGGTTTCAATGGCCCGGGCCAAGGCCTCATAGGAGGGGGTAATGTCCAGCAGATTGGCCTCCCGCCCCAGCTTGGCGGGGGAGTGGGCGTCGGAGTTGGAAACCAAGGTCAGCCTGTCCAGCAAGGATACCCGGCGGTTCCTGGCCGGGTCCGAGGAAAGGCCGGTTTCCGCCGCGTGGACATAGCCGGAGAGGTCCCCGTAGCATTCCTCCAGATTTTCAAAGCCGGAAAAAGCGCC
>JARKQO010000232.1 GCA_029974855.1 Eubacteriales bacterium | reverse complement strand
CGACGCGGTGCGCACCCTGCGCCAGGAAGGCTGGCCTGTGCGGATGGACGTGTACACCGCCTCTCCCCTTTCTCAAAAGGCCAGGCGCAAGCTCCAGGACGGGGAGGGGTGCGCGCTGCATCCTGCGGTGCCCTTTGCTGTGCTGGAGAAGCTATACCGGGAGAGCGACATCGCCCTCCATGTGGAATCCTTCCAAAAAAAGAACGCCTTGGTGACCCGCCTGTCCTTTTCCACCAAAATCGTGGATTGCCTGGCCAGCGGCTGCGCGGTGCTGGCCATCTGCCCGCCCATGAACGCGGGGTGGCAGTATCTCAGGGACGAGGACGCGGCGGTGTGCATCGAAACCCCCAAAGACATCCACAAGGCTGTGCGCAGAATGGTTGGCGATCAAGCCCTGCGGCAGGCCTATGCGCACAGGGCCCGGGAATGCCTGCTGCGCAACCATGACGAAAAAAAGATCCGCCAGGACCTGTTGGCCGACCTGGAAGAGGTTGCCTGGGAAGCCGCCGGAGGAAAGGGATGACCCATGAGGAAAGCGCTGTTTATCATCCATTGCCAGGACCCCATCTACGGGGCCAGCCGCAGCATCGGTAACCTGATCCGCAATCTGGACGCGGATGTGGACCTGCTCTTTCCTGTGAAAATCAAGCGGGACGGGATCACCCCGGAGCAGATCACCCGGTTCTACGGGCCCAGGGTGAAGCATGTCTGGTTTTTGCCCCAGCCCCAGCGGCTGACCCTTATGCCATACCACCGGACCCTCCAGCATCATGTCAAATCCTTTGTGAAGGACATCCTGTATGTGCTGGCACTGCCCCTCTACAGGCGCATCTACCGCAAGGGCCGCTATGATTTCATCCACCTCAACAGCGCGACCCTGTACCCTATGCTGAAGGCCCGGTGGCCGATGTTCCTCCATGTGCGGGAACCCCTGCGGGAAAAGCAAAATTTCTGGAACAGGCGCTTTGCCAGGCGCCTGGCCCAGGCTCATGGCATTTTTTATATCAGCCAGGAGATCAAGGAGCCCTGCCCCGCTCATGGGGCGCCGGGCCTGGTGCTGGTGAACCCCTATGATCAGGTCCCGGTGCAGGACGTGGACCTGCGGCGGGCCAGGGAACGCTTTGGCCTCACAGGCCAGGAGACGGTCTATGCCATCATCGGAAACATCATTCCCGACAAGGGCGTGGATTTCGTGATCCGGGCCTTCCGCGATGCCGGGCTGGAGAACGCGGTTTTGCTGGTGGTGGGCGGGGATACAAACCTTCACGGGTATGAGCGCCAGGCCCGGGCCCAGGCCCTGGGGGAGGCCCGCATCCGTTTTGTGGGGGTCATCCAGGACATTGAGGGGGTGTACCGGATGTTTGACTATGTTGTCCGGGGGGACAGCGGGGTAGGGGCGGGCAGGACG
>JARKQO010000211.1 GCA_029974855.1 Eubacteriales bacterium | reverse complement strand
TTTCTGGTGTTTACGGCGGTGCTGCTGGCCCTTTTGTGGGTGTTTCAAATCGTGCTGCTGGAGGGGTTCTACCGCTTCCAGAAAACCGGCATGCTCACCGCCTCGGCGGACAGCCTGGCCCGGAACGTCAGCAACCAGGATTTGGGGTCCTTGGTGGAGCGGATCAGCCAGCAAAATGACGTGTGCGTGCTGATTGTGGACGGGGATTTGGAGACGTTGGCCAGCGCCGAAGCTTCCCCCAGCTGCCTGATCCACCACATGGGCCCCCGGTGGTTGGAGCGCTTTGTGGAGGAGCTGGGGCAAAGCGGGGGGGAGACGGTGTTCCGCATCTTCCAGGTGATGGGCTTCCGGGACACCGAGTACCGGGCGGAGGCCTTTGCCGGCCGGGTGCCGCCCCCGGATAACCGGGACGTGAAAAGCATGATCGCCGCCAAAAAGGTGGTCCTGGAGGATGGCCGGGAGGCGTACATTTTATTAAACGCCGTCATCACCCCGGTCAGCGCCACGGTGGACACTTTGCGCCACCAGCTGTTTTTCATCACCGCCATTTTGGTGCTGCTGTCCTTTGGGCTGTCCTTTGTGCTGTCCCGGCGGGTGACCCAGCCCATTGTGGCCACCACCTTGGCCGCCAGGGAGCTTACCGTGGGCCGGTTTGCTCCCCGCCGCACCCGCATCAGCTACCGGGAGGTGGACCAGCTGAACCGGCAGCTGACCCAGACCGCCCAGGATTTGCGCAAGGTGGAGGCCATGCAGCGGGAGCTGATGGCCAACATCTCCCACGATTTGCGCACGCCCCTGACCTTGATCCAGGGCTATGCCGAGGCCATGCGGGACATCCCCGGGGAGAACAACCCGGAGACCATGCAGGTGGTGATCGACGAAACCAAGCGGCTCACCACCTTGGTGAACGCGGTGCTGGAGTACAGCGCCAGCCAGAACGGCCAGGGGGCGGCCCAGCCCCGGGTGTTCGACCTCACCGCCAGCATTCTGGAGATTTTGGGCCGCTACCAAAAGCTGATCCAGCAGGACGGCTACCGGGTGGACTTTCAGCATGACCGCCACGTGCGGGTGCGGGCCGACGAGGTGAAGGTGGGCCAGGTGGTGTACAACCTGGTGAACAACGCCCTCACCTACACCGGGGAGGACAAGGCCGTGGTCCTGCGCCAGACCCTCCAGGGGGACAAGGTGCGCATCGAGGTCAGCGACAGCGGCGAGGGCATTGACCCCGCCGAGCTGCCCCACATCTGGAACCGGTACTACCGGGGCACCCAGCCCCACAAGCGGGCCGCCATCGGCACCGGCCTGGGGCTGAGCATCGTGAAGAGTATTTTGGAAAGCCACCGCCTGGAATACGGGGTGACCAGCGAAAAGGGCCAGGGGACCACGTTTTGGTTTGAGATTTTGGTGGAGGGGGAAGGGGAAGCGCTCTGACAGATCGAATGAGGGAAGCATCGCCGGTTTGAAAGGGAAGCAAGGAGGTACGATGGAACAGCTTTGTGTAAAGCATGCCGAGGAGTTACTGGAGTGGGCCTCTTCGCAAAATCCGGGGCCCTGGGTTGACCATTCCAAGGTGGTGGCGGGCGCGGCGGCAAAGATCGCTGAAAAATGTGATCTGGATACGGAGACGGCCTATGGGTTAGGCCTTCTCCATGATATTGGACGCCACAAAGGGCCCACGGCAATGATGCATATTCTGGACGGCTATGATTTGCTGGAAGCCCAGGGGTATCCTTTCGCCGCACAGATTTGCGTCACCCATTCCTTTCCGACGCAAACATTTCAGGAGTACAGCGGCGCAAACGACTGTACTCCTGAAAATCAAACCCGGATCATGACAATTTTGGAGGCCGCCCAGTACAGCGAGTACGATCGGCTGATTCAGCTTTGCGACAGCCTGGCGCTGCCAGAGGGCGTTTGCCTCATGGAAAAGCGGCTTGTGGACGTGGCGATGCGCCATGGAACCAACCAGTGGATGCTGGCAAAATGGAAAGCGTTGTTTTCTATTTTTGAATCTTTTCAGCTCCGGATGGATGTGCCGTTCTATTCCTTGTTCCCGGAGATTGTGGAAAACACGTTTCACTCCGGCCCCTTTTTTCACCCCTTGGCGTGATACTCCATGCCCATATAGACGTCGCCTCCCCGCAGCTCCTCCAGCATCTGCGAGAGGCGCTTTTGCCGCGTTTCCGGCCGCTTGGCCCGGGTGATCCAGCCGATGTAGTCGTTTTGCTGGTAGGGGGGCCTGGCCCGGTACCGCTCCCATAGGTTTTCCCGGTCCAGGGCGGCGGCCACGAAGTCCGGCATGGGGTGCCGCTCCCGGGCCGCCGGTTCGGCATAGGTGGATACGCCGCTTTTGGCCTGTTGGACCCGCCAGCGGGTGATTTCGGCAATGAGGTCATGGTCAACGGGCCTGTCCAGGGGGAACCGGATGGAGCCCTTGCTGGTCTTGTATCCGGCCAGCTTTTTCGCGAACACGCCCACAGCCTCGCCCCCGGGGTAAATCCCGATGTGGCTTTGGAAGGCGGCAAAATGAATCAGGTTCTCCCCCTGCCAGAAGGTGGGCATTTGCCAGGAGATTTTTTCCACAGCCTCCGGCGCGGCGGCCCGGATGGTTGCCCGGACGGACTGCAAAAGGGGCTGAACCCCGGCGGGCTGCCCGGCGATATAATCGTCCACGGCGCTGATATGGCCGCAGAAGTGATCCTGCCGCGCGCGCTCAAATTCCCGTTGGCATTTCGGGCATTTCCACATATCCGCACCCCTTCTCCGGGCCCGCGGCCCCTACCACACCTGGGACCAGAAGGCCGAGGCCAGCACCATGCCCAGCATCAGCAAAGCCAGCCCCAGGCAGAGGCCCCGGACGATCCATACCCTGGCGTTTTTCCGCTTTCTTCCTTGGCTTGCCATGCTTTTGCGCCTCCGCCGGTTTTTGTCCGCCACAGTATAGCACACGGGGCCGGACCTGGGCAAGGGGCAGGGCGCAGCGGCGGCGGCGTTCATCAAATATTCACAATTGCGCTTTCATTTGGCAATTCCTATGGGTTGAAACCCGGCCGGATGAGATGTATAATGCATAGGAACAATGTCGGAGGTGCACCACCGTGGACGAGATTCGGCTACAGGATGTCGTTCAGATGCGTAAAACCCACCCCTGCGGCAGCGACCAGTGGACCGTGATCCGCATTGGCGCTGACATCAAGGTGAAATGCTTGGGTTGCGGCCGGATTGTGATGATGGAGCGGGCGGATTTTGTGAGGCGGCGCAAGAAGGTGCTGGCCCAAGGCCCGGTGCCTGAGGCGGATACGCTGCGCGAGATGTCACAGCGGCAATAAAGGAGGGGTTTTCCATGCAGATGCAGAACGAAGAGGCAATGGCGGATCAGGCCGTCCAGGGCCAGGTTGAGGGCGTGGCCGTGGATACGTCCACCGAGGCCGGGAAGAAGAAAAGCGTGAAAAGAGAGATTCTTTCCTGGGTGCTCACCTTGGGCGCGGCGGTGGTGATCGCGCTGTTCATCCGTTCCTTTTTGTTTGAGCCCATCCGTGTGGACGGGGCCAGCATGAACGATACCCTGGCCAACGGAGAGATCATGATCGTCACCAAGCCGGAGTACATCTTCGCGGAGCCCACCGTGGGGGATGTGGTCATCTGCCGCTATCCGGGCCGGAAGGAATACTTTGTGAAGCGCCTGATGGGCGGCCCCGGGGACGTGATTGAGGTAAAGGAAAATACGGTGTACCGCAACGGCGAGGCTTTGGACGAGCCCTACCTGACCCCGGAGCGCAACGACAACGGCTTCAGCATGGAGCCCTTTGTGCTGGGGGAGAAGGAGTTCTTCGTCATGGGGGACAACCGGGACAACAGCCATGATAGCCGCAATTTTTATACCAACACCGGCACCCCCGCGGCCCTGACCCGGGACCAGATCATCGGCCACGTCCGCTTTGTGGTGTTCCCCTTTGACAGGATTCGGGGGATTGAGTAGTAGAAATGGCATGACAAAAGCCGCCGCGCGACAGCGCGGCGGCTCAGACCGCTGACAAAGTAAGAGTCAGCGGTTTGTTTTTTGGATTAAAAAGCAAGAGAAGAGGAGGGAAACGTCGAATATATAAGGGAAAGGGCCGCATGAGGTGAAGGCAATGCTAGAGAAAAAACATGAGAAGCAGCA
>JARKQO010000210.1 GCA_029974855.1 Eubacteriales bacterium | reverse complement strand
TGCTGCTTCTCATGTTTTTTCTCTAGCATTGCCTTCACCTCATGCGGCCCTTTCCCTTATATATTCGACGTTTCCCTCCTCTTCTCTTGCTTTTTAATCCAAAAAACAAACCGCTGACTCTTACTTTGTCAGCGGTCTGAGGCCGCCTGTCTTATGGACAAGCGGCCTTGCGCATACTCTTTTTGCCTGACAGCCCTTAGTTAGTGGCGGAGGACTGGGTGTCCACCACGGTGAACTCGATGCTGGCGCCCATGGCCTTGGCGGCGAGGTTCACGGCGTTTTGCACCGCGCTGCTGGTAATGGTGGCCCCGCTGATCACGTCAATGTTGTCGCCCAAGGCCACGGGGACGCTCTTGCCGGCGAACTGGCCGGTGAAGGCGGGTTCCTGGGCCTTGGCGCCAAAGCCCTTGGTTTCCGCAAAGCCTTCGCCGCCCACCGAAATCCCGGTGAGCACGCCCGCCAAATCCATGCCCACGGTCACTTCCACAGGGCCCGCGAAGCCCTGTTCGGAGACCACGGCCACATGCCCTATGGCGCTGCCGCCCGCTTGGGCTTCGTACAGGGCCACCATACCCTCAGGGGCGGGCAGGCTCACAAAATCCTCCGCAGCGGGGTATACGGCCTTCAGGGGAGAGGGCTCCCCGGCGGCAGCCTGGCCCAGGAGCCCGGCTGCCAGGTTGATGGCGTCCACCACGGCGGTGCTGGTGATGGTGGCTCCGCTGACGGCGTCCACATCCTGCCCCAGAACCAGGGGAACGCTCTTGCCCACAAACTGGCCGGTGAAGGCGGGGTCCTGCGCTTTGCCGCCCAGGTCAGGGGTTTCCACAAAGGCTTTTCCGCCCACGCTGATGCCGGTGAGCTTCTGGTCCAAATCCAGGCCCAAGGTCACCTCCACCGGGCCGTTGCGGCCCTGCTTGGTCACCACGGCCACATGGCCCACAGGGCTTCCGCCCGCCTGGGCCTCATACAGCGCGTTCATGCCCTCCGGCGCGGAAAGGCCCACAAAGGCGTCGGCGGCGGGATAGACAGCCGCAAGAACAGGGTCCACAGCGGCGGGGGCCGGTTCAGGGGCCCCGGCGGGCTCGGCGGCGGACTGGGCGGGCTCCTGGGAGGCCTGGGCCTCCGGGGCTTCCCCGGCGATCATCCGGCCCACGGTGTTCACGGCCTCTACCACGGCGGTGCTGGTGATGGTGGCCCCGGAGATGGCGTCAATGCCCTCTCCCAGCTTCACGGGAGGGGTCTTGCCCACGAACTGGCCGGTGAAGGCGGGCTCCTGGGCCTTGGAGCCCAGGCCCTGGGTCTCGGCGAAGCCGGCCCCGCCCACGCTGACGCCGGTGAGGGTGTTGCCGGCGTCCAGGCCCACGGTGACTTCCATGGGGCCCGCAAAGCCATCGATGGTGACCATGGCTACCTTGCCCACGGTCTGGCCTCCGATTTGCACATCATAGGAGGCGTTGCCGTTTACAAAGGCCTCCGCCCCGGGATAGGCCAGAAGGCGGGGATCGGCGGCGGCATCCTCGGCAACGGCGGGCTCCTGGGTGGCCTCGGGGGCAGGGGCGCTTCCCTCAATCCCCAGAGCCCCGGCCACGGTGTTTACGCCGTCCACCACGGCCCGGCTGGTGATGGTGGCGCCGCTGATGGCGTCCACATCCCCGTTCAGGGTCACAGGCAGGGCCTTGCCCAGGAATTGATCGGTAAATTCAGGCTGCCTGGCCTTGTCGCCCAGGCCCGCGGTCTCCGCAAAAGCGCTGCCGCCTACGCTGAGCCCGGTGATGGCGTGGTTGGAGTCCACCCCCAAGGTGATCTCGACGGGCCCCGCAAAGCCGGGAACCGTGACGGTGGCCACATGGCCCACCCCTTGCCCCCCGGCCAGGCCTTCATATAGGGAGTCCACGCCCTGGGGCGCTTCCAGCTGGGTGAAGCTTTCGGCGGAGGCCAGCACGGCCTTGCGGGCGGCGTCCGCCTCGCCCAAGGAGGCGGCGGCAATGGGCCCCCGGGTCACATCGTCCGTGAGGGCCAGCAACACGGCGGCCACCAAGGTGATGATGGTCAAAATCAAAAATGCGGGCAGGCGTTTCATAATACCATTCATTCCTCACTATACAGGGCTTCGCCCCTTATTACCTATTGGGATGATAGCATTGCTTGCGCCGCTTGTCAATCCAAAAGGCTTCCAGGGCGGAAGAAGAAGGATCTGGCAACATCCCCGGGAAATCGCATAGGCTATAGGGCGGATCGCCGGGGGCGGTCCCAAGGGGCCTGAGGGGGGAGGGGTGCGGGTGACGCTGTCGGAGTTGCGCACCAAGGAAGTGATCAACGTGGAGGACGGCAGGCGGCTGGGCAAGGTGATGGACCTGGAGTTCTGCGTGGCCACCAGCCAGGTGACGGCGTTGGTGGTGCCCGCGGACACCTCGCTGCTCCAGACCCTGCGGGGGGAAAAATGCGGCACGGTGATCCCCTGGGCCAATATCTGCCGCATTGGGGACGATGTGATCTTGGTGTCCATGCCCCAGGGCGTACATGAATGCGGCTAGCGCAGGGCCGTATTTCCCTATGAAACCCGTGAATGATGCAAGAAATGGTTGCCAGATAGGGAAAAACCTAGTATGATAACAATGAATATCATTTGTGACGCAATTTCTCTATTACGATATAAAAAAGGATGTGCGTTCTTACATGAGATGCCAATATTGCGGTTATCTGGACAGCCGTGTCATTGACAGCAGGCCTACGGAAGAGGGCAGCTCCATCCGGAGGCGCAGGGAGTGCCTGCGCTGCGGGCGGCGTTTCACCACCTATGAAAAGATCGAAACCTCCCCGGTGATGGTGGTGAAAAAGGACATGCGCCGGGAGATTTTCAACCCGGAGAAGATCAAAAAAGGCTTGATTTTGGCCTGCCAGAAGCGCCCCATCAGCGTGAAGGACATCGACGGGGTGGTGGAGAAGGTGGAAAAGCTGGTGCACTCCTCCGGGGAGGACGAGTTCTCCAGCCGCCGCATCGGCGAGGCGGTGATGGACCATCTGCGGGAGCTGGATGAGGTGGCCTATGTGCGCTTTGCCTCGGTGTACCGGCAGTTTACGGATGTCAGCAGCTTTATGGACGAGCTGAACAAGCTGGTGATGGACGGCAAGGCCCGCCAGGAGGAGAAGCTGGCCCGGCAAAGCGCGCCGTTCTCCCAGGAGCCCCCGGCGCAGCCGCCACGGGAGGAACCGCGGGAATAGCCCGGCATGGAAACGGGGATTGGAGCAAAACCGGTCCCCGTTTGTTTTGCCTCGGGACAATGTGGTATAATAATCCCTGAGGCCATGATACCCAACGACCCGCCGGGAGGACGCCATGAACCATGCCAAACCCTCCGTTCTGTTGGTGGACGGATATAGCTTGATCTTTCGGGGTTTCCACGCGCTGCCGCTGCTCTCCTCCGGGGGGGTGTACACCAACGCGGTGCAGGGGTTTTTCAGCATGCTGTTCAAGGCCCTGGCGGACATCCGGCCGGACAGCCTCTGCGTGATGATGGACATGCACGCCCCCACCTTCCGGCACACCTTGTATGAGGAATACAAGGCCACCCGGAAGCCCATGCCCGAGGAGCTCCAGCCCCAGATTCCTTTGGTACGGGAGCTGCTGGCGGCCATGGGGGTGGCCATCGTGGAGCTGGAGGGCTACGAGGCGGACGATTTGCTGGGCACCGCCGCCAGGCTGGCCCAAAACCAAAACCGTAGCGCCTACATCCTCACCGGGGACCGGGACAGCCTCCAGCTGGTGGGGGGGGACGTGCGGGTCATCCTCACCAAGACGGGGATTTCCGAAAGCCTGCTGCTGGACGAGGAAAAGGTGAAGGAGCTCTACGGCTACACTCCGGCCCAGGTGCCGGACATGAAGGGCCTCATGGGCGACAGCAGCGACAACATCCCCGGCATCGCCGGGGTGGGGGAAAAGACCGCCCTGAAGCTGATTCACGAATACGGCACTTTGGAGAACGTGCTGGAAAACGCCCATCAGGTGAAGGGCAAGCTGGGGGAAAAGCTGCAGGCGGGCCGGGAGGTGGCCTTGCTGAGCCGGGAGCTGGGCACCATCTGCACCACCGCGCCCTTGGAGGTGGATTTTGACGCCTGCTCCTGGGACCGCCTGGGGGACGGGCTGCCCTTGCTGGGGAAATACCAGCTGAACCGCCTCAGCCAGAGCGTGAAGACCCTGATGGGCCAAAGCGGCGGCGGGGGCGGCGGCAAAGGGGCCCAGGCCCCGGAAAAGCCCAAGGAAGATGCCTTGCCGGAGCCCGGATATCTGACCCTGAAGGATACCCAAAGCCTCCAGGACGCCCAGGCCCAGGAAAGCGGGATGCAGGAGCCTATCCAGGTGCCGGTGTTTCCGCCTCTCCAGGACCAGGGGTCCCTGGAAAGCCGGGAGGCGGTGGAGAACGCGGCTGGGCAGGCGGCGGCCTACTGCCGGGAGAACCAGGCGGCCCTGGCGCTGCACCTGGGCCAGGACGAGGCAACCTTCTGCCTGCGGGACGGCCGGTGCTGGCATGTACCCATGATGGTGGATTTGACCCTGGGGGGCCTGTACGAGGACCAGCTTCTGGAAGCCATGCGGCCCGTTCTGGAGCAAACGCCTTTGATCCTCCACGGGGCCAAGGCCTTTTTCGGCAAGCTGGCCCGGCACGGGCTGCCCTTGCCCACCGTGCGGCAGGACACTTTGATGGGAGCTTATTTGCTCCATCCCGGCCAAAAGAGCTTCAGCCTCCAGGCCTCCCTGGAGCAGGAGTACGGCGAGCCCGCCCAGGCCGCCACCGCCTTTGAGTTGTATGCCCTGGCCCTGCGCCAGGGGGCGGTTTTGCAAGGCAAGAACATGATGGACCTGCTGCTGGGGATGGAGCAGCCCCTGACCCTGGTGCTCTTTGAAATGGAGCAGGAGGGCTTCGGCATGGACATCGCTGCTTTGGACGAGCTGGGGACCCAGTTCACCGCCGAAATCGAAAGCCTCACGGCGGAGGTCTACCGCCTCACCGGGGTTTCGGATTTCAACCTGAACAGCCCCAAGCAGCTGGGGGAGGTGCTTTTTGAGAAGCTGGGCCTTCCCGCTAGCAAAAAGGGCAAGGCCGGGGCCTACTCCACCGACGCCTCGGTGCTGGAGGGTTTGGGGTCGCTGCACCCGGCCATCGAGCCCCTGCTGCGCTACCGCAAGCTCTCAAAGCTCCAGAGCACCTACATTGAGGGGCTGCGCAAGCTTACGGACAAGACGGGCCGGGTCCACACCACCTTTGACCAGACCGGCGCGGTCACCGGGCGCATCAGCAGCCAGGAGCCCAATTTGCAGAACATTCCCATCCGCAGCGAGGAGGGCCGGGAGATCCGCAAGGCCTTTGTGGCCCGGGAGGGATACTTGCTGCTGGACGCGGACTACAGCCAGATCGAGCTGCGGGTGCTGGCTCATTTAAGCGGGGACGCGGCCATGAAGGACGCCTTCATCCGGGGCCAGGACATCCACACCCGCACCGCAGCCGAAATCTACGGCATTCCCCTGGAGGCGGTCACGGCCCGGATGCGCCGCAGCGCCAAGGCGGTGAACTTCGGCATCGTGTACGGCATCAGCGGCTTTGGCCTGGCCCGGAACATCGGCATCAGCCGCAAGGAGGCGGACGCCTTCATCGCCACCTATTTTGAGCGCTATCCGGGGGTCCACGCCTTTATGGACCGGATGGTGAAGCTGGGCTATGGCCGGGGATATGCCGAAACGTTGTTCCGCCGCCGCCGGGAGCTGCCGGAGCTGGCCAATTCCAACCGCAACGTGCGGGCCTTAGGGCAACGGGCCGCCATGAACCCCCCGGTCCAGGGCACCGCCGCGGACATCATCAAGCTGGCCATGGTGCGGGTGCGGGACCAGCTGCGCTCCCGGGGCTTCCAGGCCCGGCTGATCCTCCAGGTCCACGACGAGCTGGTGGTGGAATGCCCCGTGGCGGAGGTGCAGCCCGTGAGCAAGCTGATCCAGGAGGCCATGGAAACCGTAGCCACCCTCTCGGTGCCCTTGGTGGCGGAGGTCTCCGCCGGGAAGAACTGGTTTGAAGCCCATTAACCCCTGGGGAAAGGAAGCTGCCATGCGGATCATCGCCCTCACCGGCGGCATCGCCTGCGGCAAAACCACCGTGGCCGGGTGGCTGCGGGAGGCGGGGGCCGTCGTCATCGACGCGGACGCTATCAGCCGGGAGCTCACCACCCCTGCCGGGGCGGCATTGCCCGTCATACGGCAAGCGTTTGGAGATGGCGTTTTTCACGGGGACGGCACCCTGAACCGGGCCTCTTTGGCCCATTTGGTATTCGGGGATGAGACCGCCAGGGCCCGGCTGGAGGACGTTTTGCACCCCATGATCCGCCGCCGCATGGAAGAGGAGCTCCAGGCTTGCCGGAAAATGGGGGTTTCCATCGTTGTATTGGATGTACCCCTGCTCTTTGAGGCGGGGATGGAGGACATGGCGGAGACGGTGGTCTGCGTCAGCGCCCCCCTGGAGGTGCAGATCCGGCGGCTTCAAAGCCGGGACGGCCTCACCCGGGACCAGGCCCTGGCCCGCATCCGCAGCCAGTGGCCCCTGGCCGAAAAGGAGCGCCGCTCCCACGCGGTGATTGACACCCAGGGCCCGGTGGAGCAGGTGCGCCGCCGGGTGATGGAGCTGTACCAGCGCCTTGCGAAAGGAGACACCAATGATCCGATGGCACCTGAAGTACCGAAGCGATGACGACGATTACGCCCCCATTGATTATAGCTTTGTGTCCTCCCAGGCCGAGGGCCGCCGCCGCAGGGCCGCGGAGGCCATCCACAAGGACCCTGGGGACGCGGTGGTGCGCCACCGGGTAGACCCCAATGACCGCAAGGTGGACGCCTACGGCACCCACGCCCGGCGCTCCCCCTTGTCCCAGCCCCCGCAGGAGCCTGTGCGGCGGGGCTTGCCCTCCTTGGCCGACGGCCCGCCCCCGGCCCAGCGCATCGCCTACCCCCAGGGGAAGGAGCCGGAGTGGGAGGAGCCCCAGGAGCCGCCTTTGCCGGAGCCCTCCCGGGAGGAAGCCCTTTTCCCGGAGAATGCTGGTTTTCAGGGGGAGCCCATTTCGCAGAGCCCCCGGGAAGGCCCGCTGTTTGAAACTCCCGCGCCGCCGGAGATTCCGGAATGGCTGCGCATTGCCAAGCAAAACAACATGCCCATGGCAGACCGTCCCGCCCGAAGGCCCAGCGTGGTGGCGGCCCCCAAGCCGGAGGAGCCACGGCGGGACCTGCTGGGCAGGCCCCTGCGGGCCCCCGGAATGGAGAACCCGGCCCCCTCTTCCCGGGAGGCCGGGATGGATTACCAGGAGGCGGGCTATCCGCCGGAGCTGCTCCAGCAGCAATATTTGCAAGAGCAGGAGGCCCGGGCCCAGGGGGCTGGCAGCCGCCGCCACGGGGCCCAGCATGCGGCGCCCTTTCAGCGCCAGCCGGCGGGGCCGCCCCAGGGGCAGCCCTTGCCCGCCCAGCCCCGGAGCTCCTATCCCCCGGCCCGGGAGCAGTGGCAGGAGAGCCGCCGCCGGGCCCTGACGCCCCAGGAGATGCCCCCCGGTCCCGGAAAGGCCCAGGGGGAGGACCCCTGGCAGGACTACGAGCCCCAGGGCTACTCCCAGCA
The DNA here is from genome assembly GCA_029974855.1 of Eubacteriales bacterium. The sequence continues at coordinate 14,707 of JARKQO010000210.1, read as the reverse complement.
GCCCCAGCCCGGGAACATACCGGGCGGGTTCACCCAGGAATATGCCCAGGATTACGCCCAGGAGTATGGCCCCAGGGGCTATGCCGGGGGGGAAACCCCAAGCCCCTACAGGGTACAGGACTATGGGCCCCCGGACTATGCCCCTCCGGCGGCGCGGCAGACCGCCGAGCCGCCAGGGGGAGCGCCTTCCCCCTATGATCCCTACTGGCAGCAGGGCTACGGGCAGCCGGCGGCGCCTCCCGGACCCTATGGGGCACCGGGGCCCTATGCCCGGAAAACCCGGGCGGCCCGGCCCGAACAGGAGCGGGACCAGGCCTACGTCCAGGAGGAGGTCCGGGCCAGGCCCTCCATTCCCTGGCTGGGCATCGGGGCGGCGGCCATGGCCTTTTTGGCTGTGGCCCTGTGGCTGATGCAGATGAGCTTTGACACCCAAAAACAAGCTATCCTGCGGCAGCGCCAGGAGACGGCGGAGGCGGTCCGGGAGAGTCACCCCTACCGCTACCGGGAGCTGATCGAGACCCAGGCCCAGATCAACAACCTGCACCCGGCCTTTCTCGCCGCCATCGTGCTGAACGAAAGCTCCTTCAACCCCCAGGCGGAAAGCAGCGTGGGGGCCAGGGGCCTGATGCAGATGATGCCCGACACAGCCGAATGGGTCCACGGGAAGATCGCCCGGGAGGAGGAGTACAGCTTTGACAGCATGTACGACCCGGATACCAATGTGCGCTACGCCTGCTGGTACATGAATTTTTTAAGCGAGCGCTTCCGGGGGGACCCGGTGCTGGTGGCGGCGGCCTTCCACGCGGGACAGGGAACGGTGCAGAACTGGCTGAACGACTCCCGCTACAGCGCGGACAGCCAGACCATCGATCTGGAGGACATGATGGACGGGCCCACCAAGAGCTACGCCACCCGGGTGCTGAACGCCTACGCGGTGTACAAGCGGCTGTATTACGAGGACCAGGGTATTTTGTAATCCGGGGTCCTATGGAGGGAAAGGAATGAACAAAAGCTTCAAGCGGTTGATGGCGCTGCTGCTGGCGGCGGCTCTGCTGCCCGGGACGGGCTTGGCGGCAAACGTGGAGGACTCCTTGGTGGTGGGGATTTTAAGCACCCGCACCACGGAGATCCGCCCCCTGAACCCCCTGGAGAGGGACATTGTGAGCCTGTACGGGGTGATCTACGAGTCCATGGTCACCATCGACGATAACGGCATGCCCCAGCCCTTGCTGGCGGAGTCCTGGTCGGAAACCGGGGCGGGAAAGACCTGGACCTTTATCCTGCGGGAGAACGTCACCTTTTCCGACGGCACGCCCCTGACGGCCGCGGACGTGGTGGCCTCCTGCCAATATATTTTGGCCATGGCCAACAACAAGGAATTGAGCAACAACGGATTTTACCAGAACATGCGCTATCTGGTCAGCGACATCAAGGCCCTGGACAGCCGCACCGTACAGGTGAAGGCCAAGCGCAGCTATTACGGGCTGCTGTACTCCATGACCTTTCCCGTGGTGCCCGCCTCCCAGGTGGACATGCCCGGCCCCTCGGGCACGGGCCCCTATCTGGTCAGCTCCTTTGAGCCCGGGGGCTATCTGTGGCTCCAGGTCAACCCGCGCTGGTGGCAGACCGAGCCCCAGGTGAAGGAGATCATGGCCACGTTCTACAAGAACAGCAAGGACATGATCACCGCCTACGAATTTGGGCAGGTGGACACGGTGTTCACCCGCTCCGTATCCGCCTCCCAGTACAAGAGCGGCATCAACTCCCTGTCCATCCCCTACTCCACCCGGCAGTTGGAGACCATGCTCATGAACCACCGGTCCTATCCCCTGGAGAGCCTGAAGATCCGCCAGGCCATCCGCTACGGCATCAACGTGGATTTGATCAGCAAAAACGTGTACATGGACATGGTGGTGGACGCGGAAACCCCCGTGCCCTCCAACAGCTGGCTTTACTACGACCAGCAGAGCGCCTTTGCCTACAACCCCGAAAAGGCCAAGGAGCTGCTGGCCGAGGAGGGCTGGTCCGACACGGACGGGGACAACATCCTGGACAAGGTGGTGGGGGAGGGCAAGAAGAATCTCCGCCTCAAGCTCTACGTCTACGAGGACCCGGAGAACGACGTCCGCTTTGAAACCGCCAACATGATCAAGGACATGCTCAAGGAGCTGAAAATCGAGGTGGCGATCTCCACCATGGATTACGCGGAGGAGAAGGAGAAGCTGGACGCGGGGAGCTTTGACCTGGCCCTTTGCTCCTTCCAGATGGATGTGGTGCCGGACTGCGGGTTTTTCCTGATCAAGGGAAACCAGCAGAACTATGGCCGCTACGTCAGCAGCGACATGACCACTTTGTTCAACACCCTGCGCGCCAACCATGACAGCAGCGACTTTGCCTACACCACCCAGGCCATCCAGCAGCAGTTCGCGGCGGATGTGCCCTTCCTGTGCCTGTTCTACCGGGCGGGAGCCATTCTGACCCGCAGGATGTATTCCACCGTGGGCGCCCTGCGGGAGTTTGAGCTGCTGCGCGGCATTGAGGCCTTTGGGCGCTAGGAGGGAGCCGGCGTGAGAAAAGAGCGGACGGAAGGCGCCCCTCCCCGGGGAGCCCGGGGGAAGCGGCGGCTTTCCCTGTGGGCGGTTTGGGCCTTAGGGCTGTGGATGCTGGCGGCGAGCCCGGCCCTGCCGGCGGCCCGGGGCCAGGAGCCGGCTCCGGACCGTACCTACGCCCTGTCGGACATCACCCAGGAGGAGCTGGCGGTGGAAATCGTTCTGGAGGCCCCGGACCTGCCGGAGTTCGTGCCCTGGCTGCTGGAGGTGGCCGCCGGGGAGCTGGGCTACAAGGAGGGGGCCCGCAGCTATACCAAATACGGCGAATGGGCGGGAGACCCCTATGCGGAGTGGTGTGCGGAGTTCCTGTGCTGGTCTGTGAACCGGGTGGATGAAATCCACCAGACCCGGCTGCTGAACGGCATTTACCCCAACTACACCGGCCAGAACACCGGGCGGGATTGGTTTATCGCCCGGGGGCGCTTCGTATACCGCAAGGGCAACTGCCCGGATTGGGGCTACCAGTGGCTCTGGGGGGAAGAGAAGCTGCTGCGCAAGAACGACTACATCCCCCGGCCCGGGGATTGGGTGTTTTTCAGCTACAACGAGGCCGGGGACACGGAGCATGTGGCTCTGGTGGAATACTGCGCCCTGGACGGGGCGGGGAAGGTGCTGATCCACGTGATCGAGGGGAACAACCCCTCCAGCGTGCAGCGCAACGCCTACCGGCTGGACAGCAGCCAGGTGCTGGGCTTTGGCATCTCCCAGGACTTGGTGGGCACCACCATGCGGGGCGGCAACCGGGGGGACAAGGTGAGGTGGCTTCAGGAGAGCCTGTGGGAGATGGGCTTTTTGGAGCAGCAGCACATCACCGGGACCTTTGGCGGCAACACCAAGGCCGCTGTGGCGGCCTTCCAGAAAACCATGAAGGGAAAGAGCGCCTCGGGCATCGCGGACATGGAGACCCAGAACGCCTTGTCCGAGGCTCTGGCCAAGCGGGTGGACAGCCAGCCCGAAACCTGGCTGGTGGTGGAGTAAGGGCGGTGGACAGGCCCCCGGCCAGGGGCCTGTTTTTGTTTGGCGCTTTTTCCCATGGTATTCTCTGGATTTTGTGGTATAATCAGGACAAGAACACGGTCCCCCAGCTTCATATGTTAAGGAGGTATCGGTGGCATGAAAAGGCTATTCGGGCTGTTCCTTGCCCTCACTTTGCTGCTGGGGATGGCCCCCGCTTTGGCGGAGCCTCCTGCCCTCACCCGGGACATCGTGGTGGTGTACGTGAACGACGTTCACTGCGGCGTAGACGCAAACTTTGGCTACGCGGGCCTGGCATCCTACCGGAACAAGCTTCTGGACGAGGGCAACCATGTAACCTTGGTGGACAACGGGGACGCCATTCAGGGCGAGCCCATCGGCACTTTGTCCACAGGCTCCTACCTGATCGACATCATGAACCATGTGGGCTTTGACCTGGCCATTCCGGGGAACCATGAGTTTGATTACGGCATGGAGCGCTTTCTGGAGCTGGCCCAGATGGCGGAATTCCCCTACCTGTCGGTGAACTTCATCGACCTGCGGACCGGGAAGCCGGTTTTTGCCCCCTACAAGATTCTGGAGTATGACGGCGTGAAGGTGGCCTACGTGGGGGTCACCACCCCCCAGACCTTCACCGCCTCCATCCCCGCCTATTTCGAGGATGACGCGGGTAACTTCATCTACAGCTTCTGCCAGGGCGGGAACGGCCAGGAGCTCTATGACGCCGTGCAGGCCGCCGTGGACGCGGCCCGGGCCGAAGGGGCCCAGTATGTGGTGTGCATGGCCCATTTGGGCATCGCGGCGGAGGCCTCCCCCTGGATGTCCACCGACCTGATCCTCAACACCACGGGGATCGACGTGGTGCTGGACGGCCACTCCCACAGCGTGCTGGACAGCGAGCGGGTGAAGAACAAGGACGGCCGGGAGGTGCTGCTCTCCTCCACGGGCACCAAGCTGGAGAGCATCGGCGTGCTGCGCATCTCCAAGGCCGGGACCCTGTCCACCTCTTTGCTGAAATACAGCGGCGAAACCGCCGCCTTCATCAAGGGGATTCAGGGGCAGTTTGAGGAAACCCTGAACCAGGTGGTGGCCAAGAGCGATGTGGAGCTGGTGATCCAGGAGCCGGGCACCGATCCCCCCGTGCGCATCATCCGTGTGGCGGAAACCAACCTGGGGGACCTGTGCGCCGACGCCTACAAGGCCATGAGCGGCGCGGACATCGCCTTTGTGAACGGCGGCGGCATCCGCACCAACATCAAGGCCGGGGACGTGACCTACAACGACATTCTGAAGGTGCATCCCTTTGGCAATGCCCTGTGCATGGTGGAAGCCACGGGCCAGGAGATCCTGGACGCGCTGGAATTGGGGGCCCGGATGGCGCCCCAGGAGAACGGCGGCTTCCTCCAGGTGGCGGGCCTCACCTACGAAATCCACACCTATGTGCCCAACTCCGTGAAGCTCACCGACGAGGGCATGTTTGTGGCGGTGGAGGGCGAGTACCGGGTGAAGAACGTGATGGTGGGGGAGGAGCCTATCGTTCTCGCCAAGACCTACACCTTGGCCTCCCACAACCGCTTGCTTAAGAACGCCGTGGATGGCTTCACCATGTTCCGGGACAATCCGCTGCTGCTGGAGGACGTGATGCTGGACAATCAGGCGCTGATCAACTACATCACCCAGGCGCTGGGGGGAACCGTTGGGGAAGGGTATGAGGATCCCCACGGCCAGGGCCGCATTGTGGCCGTGCCCCAGAAGCCGGAATAAGGAACCCAGGATAAAACACAGAGGGGCCGCCGCGGCTTTTGGCTGCGGTGGCCCCCGTCGTTTTATGCGCTCCCGCCGCTTTACGCGCCCCCAAACAGCTCCCCGGCCTGGGCCAATACCTCTTTGACCCGCTCCCGGTGCAAAGTGTAGTACACGCGGTTTTGTCGGGGCTGCACCGTCACCAGCCCATGCCGCAGCAGCTCTCCCATGTGGTGGGACACCGTGGCCGGGCGCAGCCCCAGCAGCTCCGCCACCTCGCTGCCATAGCGGGGGGCTTCCCGAAGGGCCAGCAAGATTTCAAACTTGGTCTTTTCCGACAACACCCGCAGGGCCTCCCCGCAGTCCGCCGTCCTGGTTTTGGCCATCTGCCTCAGCCTGCGGCTCTCCAGATAATCGATGCCCCAGGCGATCCGCAGGGCCCCCGGGGGACCGTCCAGGGTAAAGCTGGCCCCCAGGAGCAAAGCGCAGGGATACACGTCGATCTCCAGGTCCCGGGGAAGGGTCACCCCGATCTCTTGCTCCAAATAGGCGTGGAGGTCCGGCTGGGCCTGAAGGGCGTCCATGGCCTCCCGGGCTCGGGGGGCAAAGGAGGTGAGGCCTCCCTCCAATACCCGGGCTGCGGCGGACAAAGCCCCTTGCAACGCCTGGGCCGCCTCCAAGGTATGGTGGTACAGCCACAGCAGGTGGTATTTCTGCCGGCTTTCCAGCCCTGTCTTCTCCAGCAAGGCCATGAGTTGGGGGATATCCTGGGGGATAGGCTCCCCCACGTCCAGGGCCTCGGCCAGCCGCTCGCTGATCATGCGCTGCCGCTGGGCCTCCTGCCGCTGCTCCAAGAGCCGGGCCAGTTCGCCCAGCCGGTGGGGAATGGCGTCCGCCGCCAGCAGCTCCACGCCGCGCAGGCTCTGCATGGTTTCATCCCCGGAGGTCAGCAGCGCCGCCGCCACCTCCCCCACAGGCCAGGCCTTCTCCCGAACCTGACCCAGCAGCGCCAGGCGGCTGTCATACAGCCGGGCGGCCTCCTCCTCCAGCCCGGCTGCCAAAAGAGGGGCCTTCCATTCCTGATGCTTTGCCCCGTTCAGCAATATTTCCAGGGCCACATAGGCCTCATAATGGGGCAGCAGTTCCCTGTGAAAACGAACGCTCATGGCTTATATCTCCTTCAGGGGTTTGATCCATAGAAAGCCCAGGGCCACGAAAACGGCAAATACGCCAAAGCCGAAGATCAGCGCCGTGACGCTGACAAACCGGGCCAGCAGCGCCATCAAAAAGGAGCCGACGGGCATGGCCGCCATACAGGCGGAGCCCATGATGCCGCTGGCCCTGGCCAGATATTCCTCCCGGGTCTTTTCCATAAAGGCCACGCTGACGCTGGTGTTGGCAAAGGATACCGCCATGCCCATGGCCAGCTTCACCAAGGCCAGCAGCCCCCACTTCAGCCACAGCACCGGCACTAGGGACACCGCCCCCAGCCCCAGGTACGCGGCGGTGGTGCCCAAAGCCCCCCCAAAGAGCAGCGCGAACCGGCTGCGCTTTGCCGCCAGCTTGGGGAAGGCCAGCGAGCCTAAGGCCATGCCCACGGAGATGGCGATGCCCATCACGGACAGGGCCTCCGGGCCCAGGCCCAGGCCCTCGTTCACATAGGCGGTCTGCAAGGCGTTCATGGGCACCAAGGCAAAGTTCAGCAGGCAGGCGCAGGCGCAGATGGCCAGCACCACCCGGTCCTTGGCCACATAGCGGAAGCCCTCCTTGGTATCCTGGAGGAACTGCCCCCAGGGGCCCAGCCCTTCCTTCTTTTCCTCCTGGGGCAGGTTGAGCCGCAAGGTGGAGAGGATGAGCGCCGAGGCCAGAAAGGCCCCCGCGTCAATCAGCAGCGCCCCCCAAGCCCCCAAAGACGAGATCAGCACCCCCGCCAGGCCCAGGCCCACCAGCTCCGCCATGCGGCTGAGGCTGCCGCTCAAGGACACCCCCACGGTGTACTTCTCCTTGGGCAGGAGCTTGGGCAGCAAGGCCGTGTTAGCGGGCTGGCGGAAGGCCTCCAAAGTGGACATGCAGGCGGTGACGGCGATGAGCATCCAGGGCCGGGCCAGCCCCGCCCAGTACAGCAAGGCCGTGAGGCACACCAGAAGGCTCCGGCCCGCATCCGCCAGCACCAGCGCCTTTTTGACGCGCTTCTGGGTGATCAAGGCCCCGGTAAAGGGCTGGAGCAGGACGGAAACCAGCGTGTTCACCCCGAAGGTAATGGCGGACAGGGATGGGGAGCCGGAAAGGGCGTATACCAGCCAGGTATAGGCGATACCGTCAATGGAGTCCCCGAAGCGGCCGATGACGCTGGCTGCCAGGTCCTTCAGGTATTGGGTTTCTCCCCGCAGGACCTGATAGTTTTTGGCGGAGGGCTTGGCCCCGGCCTCTTGCGCCCCTTCCCCCGGAGAAAGAACCGGCTCGGACATTTCGACTTCCTCCAAACATCATATTAGATTTATATCTAATATGATAGTACCAAAAAGAAAAGGCGCTGTCAAGCGCCCAAAATGACCTTCCCTATTCCCCTCTCCTGCCCTTCACCAGCCCCAAGGCCCTGGCCCAAAGCACCCCCACGGACAGAGCCGCCACCCCCGCGCTCCAGCTTACCACCCGCTCCAAAAAGCGCACCCGCAGAAGCTCCGGGCTTCGCAGCTCCACCAGGCCGGAGATGCCCTGCCACACGTTCCAAAAGGCGGCGGAGATATCCTTGGGCTCCACCAGCACGGCGGGAATCCATTCCGGGAAGGTATACACCGGGGCAATGAGCACCGTAAACAGCCAGGCAAACGCCGCCGCCACAGCCCCGTAGCCCGCCAGCAGCCCCAGGGCTCTGGGCAGCAGCCCCGGCAGCACCCGGGTGGCATAGTCCGTCAAAAGCCGCTGGCGGTATAGCGTCACCAGAGCCCCAAAGCCCCGGTTCAGCAGCCGCAGCAAGGCCAGCAGCGCCGCCATGGCCGCCGCTACAAAGAGCATCCGGGCAGGCAGCGCCGCCCCCAAGGTTTCCTTGGGCAGGCTGATGAGGGTAGCCCCGGGCAGCTGGGCTCCCACAGCGGAGGAAAAGGCTGCCCAGCCCCCGGCCCCAGGCACGGGCTTGGCCTGGAGGCACAGGGCCGTGAGCTCCAGGCTGCTTTTTTCCACAGCCAAAAAGGGCACATAGAGGCTGTACTCCCGCCTGTCTCCCACCTGCTTACGGTCCCGCACGATGCCCACGATGCGGTAGCTTTCCCCGGCGATCCGCACCTCCCGCTCCAGGGGCTCGGCATATTGAAACAGCGCCACGGCCAGCTGCTCGTCCAGCAAAGCCACACGCTCCCCCAGCTGAAACTCCTCGGGGTAGAGCAGCCGCCCGCCGTACAAGGGAATGTCCCGCAGTGCATAGATATCCTCGGAAAGACCCTCCAGCCGGGCGGTGACGGTAGCCCCGTCCTTCACGCCCACAGCGGCGGACTCCGCGATGGCAAACAGGGACAGGGCGTCGCAAGCCCCCTCCACCTGCTCCCCGATGGTTTTGGCGATTTCCCGGGCAGCGCTCAGGGCCTTGTTGGTGAGCTTGGGCTCTTGATTGCCGCCGCCTTCCGGGGCAGAGTCCCCGCTGTCAGCCCCGGTGGCCTGCTCCGCCTGCTGGGCCGGTGGCAGCCACAGGGCCTGGTAGTGCCCCTCCACCCGGCTGAGGCTGAAAAGCCCCCAGCCCATGGCCAGCAGCGCCGCCAGCAGCGTCAGGGCGCAGGTCCGCAGGCCGGTTTTCTTCATGAATCTGAGCATGGTTCCTCCGCCCCGCCTTTTACTCCACGTATTCCATCACGGGCTTGCCGTCCTCGATGGTGCGGTCCGCCCGGTCGATGATGGACTGGTAGGAAAGATCCTCCTGGATGCTCACGGCCTTGTCGCTTCGGTCGATGACGGTGACGCTGGTTTTCCGGGCCACCAATCCCCCGGAGGAGAGAAAGCCCCCGTAGCTGCGCTCCGCCAAAAAGATGTATTCCTGGCCGCCCCCCTCGCTGCGCAGGGCCGAGGCGGGGATGATGGTGGCGTTCTTCTGGGCCCGAAACACGATGGAGGCTTCCATGTCCCCATCCCGCAGCAGCTTGCCCATGCCCCCGGCGTTTCGCAGAATTTCCTCGGTGAGCTCCAGCTCCGCGTACTGGCGGCCGTCCGTTTCGTCCACCACTGCCGTGACCTTGGTTTTCAGGGTTTGGTAGTCCCCGGCGATCTCCACTCTGGCCCCTTCCGCCACGTCCTTTTTCAAATCCGTGATGTCCGCCCGCAGCAGGGGCGCGTCCGCCTCCTTGGCGATGGTGTAGGCGCTTTTCACCCCGTCATAGGCCTCGTTTGGCTTCACGTCCATGGCCACGATGTAGCCGGAGCCGGTGGCCGTCACGGTGGACAGGCTCTCCTTGGCCGCCAGCAGGGCCACCATGTCATCGCTGATCTTGCGCATCTCCTTTTGCAGAGCGCTGCGGTCCACGATGTACTTGAAAACCTCGTCCTTTACCTTGATGGTCTTGTTTTCGTAGCTGTTGTAAAAATCCGTGCGGGCGGCGTCAAAGGTGGCCTTGGCGGTTTCCGCCTTGTCGATCAGGCCCAGCACTCCGCTGGTGGCCCCGCCTTTTTGGGCCAGGGCCTTCCAGGTGCTCTGGTCAAAGGTCAGGGCCACGCCCTCCTCCGAGGCGGCCACCCGGGCCTTGTTCTCCGCCTCGGTGAGCTTTTCCTGAGCGTCGATCATGATGTCGTATAAATCGTTTTGCTTGCTCTGCTTGCTGCTCTTGCGGTTTTTGATGTCCAGATCGATGAGGGCTTGGGCCTTCTCGTTGTATTTGTCCACCAGCTCCTTTTCCTTGGCCTCATAGCCGGTGAGGGTGGCGGTGAACAAGGTATCCCCCTCCTTCACGAACAGGCCCACCTTCACGTAGACCTTATCCACCCGGATGGGGTACTCCACGGCCTTTTTCAGCGTCACCTCGGTTTTCACGGGAAAGTAGGGCGCCGCCCGTACCTTCAGCTTCTGCTCGATACGCCCCTGGGAGGCCTGCACCAGCTTCACCTTGGGGGTGGTGATGGTTTGCACCGTGCGGGCGAAATACATGCACAGCGCCACCACCAAGGCCAGTATCAGCAGCCCCTTGAGCGCCTTGTTCTTCTTGCTCATCCGCGAAAGGCCTCCCGTCATTTGAGTTCGCTGAGCTGTACCCCCAGCAAAATATCATCCTGGAAATAGACATACACCAGCAGCATGGGCAGCAGGTACAAAGCCGAGCCCGCGAAGGCCACCCCGGCGCTTTCGGCGCTGATTTGGTTGAACATCACCGACAAAGGTTGCATGCTCCGGCTGGTAAGGTATACCAAAGGCTGCTCCACCATATTCCAACAGTCCGCGAAGGACAGGGCCGCCCCGGCGCAGAGGATGGGCTTGCACACGGGGAGCATCACATGGACATAGGTGCGCAGGGTACCCGCCCCGTCCATCTGCCCGGCTTCCACGATTTCGCCGGGGATGCTGACCATGAACTGCCGCAGCAAAAACAGGTAGAAGGGGGAGAACACCATGGGCAAAACCACCGCCCAGGGAGTGTTCAGCAGCCCCAGGGCCCGAAGGGTCATGACGCTGGGGGCCATGGTCACCTGGAAGGGCAGCAGCATCAGCATCAGCACCAGAAAAAACAGCGTATCCCGGCCCTTGAAGGTGAAGCGGCTGAGGGCGTAGGCCGTCAGGGGGATCACCAAAGCCTGGCCGGCCAAAATCCCCAGGCCATACAGCGCGCTGTTGCAAAAGAGCTCCAGGTATTGGGGCTCCTCGATGAGGATGGTGTAATACTGCCGCAGGCTCACCAGGGCCGGGGAAAAGAGGATGTCCATCCACTTGGTCCCGTCGTAGCTGCCCCGCTGGCCCAAATACGCGCTGATCTCGCTTTTGGGAAAGAAGGAATACAGAAAGGTGAACAGGATGGGCAGCAGGATGAGAACGCTGATCAGCAGCAACAGCAAAAACACCAAGGGCCTACTTTTTTTCACCATCCGCAGCCCGTGGCGCAGCCTGCTGCGCCGCCTGGGGGGAAGGGGCCGCCTTGCCGGGGAAATTTCGCCTTGGGCCATGCTTCCTCCTTTCTAGGCGGCTTCGCCCTGCCGCACGCTCTTGGCGCGGTACATCAGCAAAAACAGCAGGATCACCACCACCGCGAAGCTGTAGGCGGCGGTGGTGACGGCCTGGTATTCCAGCTTGGAGAACATGTTGTTCATATAGTGCTGGAGGGTGTACACGGTTTCATCCGGGTACGCGCCCCCGATAATGTATACCTCCTTGAAGATCTTGAAGGCGTTGACAATGGCCAGCACCAGCACCAAGAAGGCCGTGGGCAGCACCTGGGGCAAAGTGATGGACCATTCCCGGCGTAGATAGCCCGCCCCTTCCAGGCTGGCGTATTCATACAGGGCCTCCGGCACGGCCTGGAGGGCGGCGGTGAAAATCACCACGCTGAAGCCCAGGTTCTTCCAGATGTACAACACCACAATGGGCACCCGCATGGCGCTGCCCTCCAGCCACATGACCCGGTCCATCCCCAAAGCCACCACCAGCCGGTTGATCATTCCGCCGTAGTCGAAGATGATCTGCCAGATGATCAGCATGGCCGCCGAGGGCATCAGGTAGGGGATCAGCAGGGCGTTGCGGAAGAAGCCGTCCGCGGCCACCCGCTTGCGCAGCATGGAGGCCAGGAAAAAGGACAGCAGGAAAATCAGCGGGGCGCACAGCAAGGATAATTCGAGGGTGTTGCGCAGCCCCAGCTGGAACATGGGGTTTTGCCAGATTCGTTCGTAGTTGGCAAAGCCTACGAAGCGGTTGTCGATGCTGCCGTCGGTGAGGCTGAACCACATGCCCCACACAAAGGGCACGAAGTAAAAGGCCATGAGCCCGATAAGCCCGGGAGCCAGGTACAGCCAAACCGTTTTTTTTCGGTGAAACACAGCGTACTCCTTGGGAAAAAGTGGGCATAGGGAGGGGATACATGCGCAATGGCTGAGCCCCTCCCTGGGATTTGTCAGAAACAGGCGGAGAATTTATCATTGTAAAGGTGGGTCCAGGGCACCGCCAGTGAGCGTGTGCCCGGTGGGCACTGCCGCGCAGCGGCAAGCGAACGAGAGGTGGGACCTGAGGCGGGCAGCCGAACGGTAGTGAAGGCTGCGACGACCGAAGGTCCGGACCGAAGCCCCTGGCAGGGGTTTGGGGACAGCGTCCCCAAATCGTCCTCCCCTACTGCGCCTCCAGCTCCATCATGCGCACCCGCTGGTCCATGCCCTGGATCATCTGGTCCAAGGTGATGGCCCCGTCCAGGTATTGCATCATCAGGTTGCTGACCTCGCTGGTGTCGGAGGTGTACAGCACGCTTTGCCGGTTAACCCACAGGTAGGGCTCCTGCTGCTGGCGGTAGGTTTCGATCTCCTCCGCAGTCACGTCAAAGCGGTGCTCCTCCAGGTTTGCCAGCTCCATTTCCAGCTGGCTGATCTCCTCCTGAACCTGGGGCTTGGCGCTTTCCTCGGCGGTTTCCAGCAGGGTCCGGCGCTTTGACAGCTGATCCTCCAAGGTTTCCTTGCTGCTGGCATAGCGCTTGCTTTCCACGGGCTGGTTGTGGTCCGGGAACAGCACGATGTTGGCGCTGGTGGCGGGGAGGTTGTTCAGATAGTGGGCCACATAGAGCTTGGCTTGGTCCATGCGGGTGGTCTTGGGGTTGATCAGCAGCACGCTGGCGTTGACGCCGATGACGGGCTTTTCCCCCGGCAGAAAGGAAAGGGGCATGGGCTCGCTGTCGTCGAACTGCTGGAACTGCCCTATGGAGCTGCCATACCCAAAGAGGGAGGCGTCCTGCCCGGTATAGGAGGCCATGGCCTGGGCCGGGTCCGATTCCTGGCCAAAGGCCTCGAACTCAATGGCTTCAAAGGCGGTCATGGCGTTGCGGAAGGCGGGGGTGTCAAAGCCCAGCGGCATGCCGTTGGCCTGGAGGTAGGACAGGTAGTCGTTGAGCATTACGGAGAACAGCATCAGCTTGTAAGGCTCCATGGCCAGCAGCTTCATGTCCGGAAAATCGTCCATGTAATCCGCTTCCCAGTTGGCGAAGAAGTCAAAGAGCTCCCCGTAGGTGGTGGGCACGTCCTCCTGGGAGAGCCCCAGGGATTCCCAGTTTTCCCTGTATAAGGTCAGGTTGGTGCTGTTCATCCCCACGGGCACGGCATAGAGCTTGCCGTCCTTTTGCAGCTGGGTCAGGAATTTTTCCTCCATCCGGGAGGCGATGTCCATGATCTGGGAATCCCCGGACAGGTCCGTGGCATAGCCCTTGTCAATCAGCTGCCGCACGGGCATGTAGCTGGTGCTCAGCAGCAGCACATCGTAGGCGTCGCTGCCGCTGACCATGGCGGCGGTGATATCCTCCAGGCTGATGGTGTAATCCGTGGCAACGTCCACGGGGATGTCCGGGTAGCTTCGCAGGAAGCTTTGGTGGGCCTCGCCGCCCATTTCCCCGTAGATGCGCAGAGCTCCCGCCGCCATGGCCGGGGAATCCAGCTCATAGCGCGCCAGCCCGGAGGTTCCCTTCTTCACATAATACCCGTTGACCCATTGGGCCTGGGTGTTCGTGGAAAAGCCCCCCAGCATGCCCTCTCCGGAGTAGGCGCTGACATGGGCTTCGCCTGTGGTCAGGTTCAGGCCCATCACCCGGCCCCCGGAGGTATAGTAGATCATATCCTGGGCGGGGTTGCCGCACAGGCCACTCACAAGAGAGCCAAAGGGGGATTCGGATTTGTCCTTGGGAAAGCTGCCCAGGAGGGTGAAGGCATCCTTCCCGGGATCCAGGATGCCATACTGGGGACTTTGCATCTCCCCAGTGGCGGAGTTGAAGAAGTTCATCTGGTCAAAAATCAGGCAGAGCAGCGCCCCGTCCTTCCAGGGGATCATCTGGTTGATGAAGGGGGTGGCAAAGGGCTGGTCCTGGCCGGTTTCCAAGCTGATCCTGCCGGAGCGGTAGCTCAAGTTGGCTTCGTACACCGTGGCGGTATAGTACAAAAAGCCGTCCATGGCAAACAGGCCGCTGGCCTCCACGGGGTAAAAGGACCCGTCCAGCTCCTGGCGGAGGCTTTTGGTGTCCAAAGTGGAGCCCATCCTCACCGGGGCGTAGGTTCCGTCCTCCCCAAGCAGGGAGTACCATTCCCCTGTGGCGATGCTGACCCCGTACAGCTTTTCCCCGTCGGAGAAGAGCCAGCCCAGGGGGACCTGGCCCTCTTCCGCGGCCTCCAGGGCCCGGGCCAGCTCCTGGGGATCGGCCAGATACTTGGTCATGACGCAGGTTCCCACCGGG
>JARKQO010000205.1 GCA_029974855.1 Eubacteriales bacterium | reverse complement strand
CAGCCGGAAGGCGTCCCCCGCCAGCCCGTACAGGGCCTTCACGTCCGGGGGCAGCTTCCGCATCTCCCGCACGTGGGCGGCCCGGGCCCGGTAGCTGCGCATGAAGTTGCTGGCCACCACGCTGTTCACGGTTTCCACGTCCATCTGGGCCCATTCGTGGAGCATCATGGGGGTGCCCAGGCAGCGCTGGATGGTCTCCGGCAGCTTGGCGTACTCCGTGCGGTAGCCGTAGATGCCGTTTCGCAGGGCCCGCTGCACCAAGGCCCAGGCCTGGGTTTCCGTCATCTCCCCGGCCTCCCCCTCCCCCAGGCGGATCAGCTGCTCCTTGATCTGCCCGATGGCCGGGGGAAAGCCCTTCACGTCCGAGGCGATGAAGGCCTTCAGGGCCGCCTGGACCTGCTGGAAGGGCTCCTCCCCGAACATCATCTGCCAGGCCGCTACCACCGCCTCCACGTCGCTTTTGGCGGCCCCCGCGTGAAAGCTGGGGTACACCGCCCGCACCAGGCCCAAAAGCTTCACCGTTTCATCCCTGTCCATGGCCGTGCTCCTCCCTGTATAGCTGGGCAAAGGGGTTGCGGGTTCCCTGGGGGACGGCCCCGGCTCCGGGTTCCCGCCGGAGGGTCCCGCCCCGGCTCTGCTCCCGGGCCAGCCAGCCCGCCGCAAAGCGGGGCACGGCCCCGGGGGCTTTGCGCCGCTGGGGGTTCGCCTGGAGCCAGCCCCGCATGTTGCGCAGGGCCTGGGCCACGTCCACCGCCGGGTACAGCCGGGCCCACTCCTCCGCCTGGGCCGGGGTGATAGGCACCTCCGCGTCCCCCGTGGCGGGCAGGAAAATCACCGCCTCCTCCCCCCGGGGGGGTAAGGGGGTGGATTCCCCGGTCTGTTCTGTTTCGTTCTGTAGGGATATGGGCCCGGCCTGGGGCGCGGGTTGGGCGGCGGCTTGGGGCCCGGCTTGCGGACCGCCCTGGGGAACGCCTTGCGCCCCGTAGGGAAGCGCAAGGGTCAGGTCCGCCAAGTCGTACACCGCCGATTCCCGGCCCCTGCGGCTCCGCCAGGTCAGGTAGCCCTTCTGCTGGAGGGTGTTGCGGGCCCGCTGCACCCCGGATTTGCTGAGCCCCGCCTCCGCCAAGGTGGACACGGCCAGGCTGAGTCCCTGGTGGAGCCCCGTTTCGTTGGCAATGGCCATCAAGGTGTACCACAGGGCCACGGCGGGGGCGTCCAGCCGGTAGAGCTTCTGGCGGATGCGAAACGCCCGCAGCTGCTGGAAGTAATTCATGGCGCCGCTCCTTTCGTTGTTGATTTTCCCTTGCATTCCCTTGCTTTCCCTCTATTTTTCCCTCATGAGCCAATCCTGGAAGGCCTCGTAGGGCCCGCCGGTCCGGCAGCCCAGCACCCAGCGGCCCAGGGCCTCGTAAAACCGCTCCGGCTCATGGTCCCGCAGTAAGGCCGCCAGCAGCTCCGCCTCCTCCCGGCCGGGCCTGTCCCACAGGCTGGGCTTCTGGCCCAGAAAGAAGGGCAGAAAATCCCGGCAGTCCCCCTCCCGGGCAAACCATTCCCCCAAGGCCTGGTCCGTGCCAAAGGCCTCCCCCACGCAGGCGGCGCAGTACCGCCCCGTGGCGGACAGGGGTTGCCAGCTGCGCAGGGCGGTCCCCTCAAACCGGAGGCTGCGGAAGTTGGGGTCCCGGTAGCCGTACCATTCCTCCCCGCAGTGGGGGCAGGTCCAGGCCGGGGGCCCCTCCCGGTAGTAGGGGCCCAGGACCATGGGGTTTTCCACAGGGCCGCTGTCGCGCTGCATGGCGTTGCCCCTACTTGCCTCTGGCAGGGGGCCAGGGCTGATCCTCTTCCACCGCCAGCCAGGCCTCCGGCAGCCCCTGCGCCGCCGGCTTGTCCGGCGCCAACTGGTCCGCAGCCGGCTGGTCCGCCGGGGGGTTCTCCCCCAGGTAGGCGGCCCAGGCCCAGCCGGAGTCCCCGCAGCGCTCCACGTAGGCCCAGCCGTTCTTCACCTCATGGACCGTCACCGCCTCCCCCCGGTCCAGCCGGTACACCCAGGGGCTGTGGCGGTTGGGGCCCTCCCGGACGTTGAGGGGGTCCCTTTCGGTGCAGACGTAGCGGGTGCAAAGGGGGCCGCTGTCGCTGCCGCCTCCGGCCCCGGCCCCGGCCCCGCCGCCCTCCGCTTTGGCCCACAGCCCTCCCGGGCTTAGGGCCCCCAGGGCCCCCAAAGCCAAGGCCAAGAAGACCCCCAGCGCTTTCGCAGGCCTCCGGGCCCCCGGGGCCCTCCCCCTTTCCTCCGGCTCGCCTTCTACTTTTGGTAGAACCCCGGGCAAAAAAAGGTAGTCCATAGGGATCCCCGTGATGTGGCTCACCCTCCGCAGATGCGTGAGGTCCGGGGAGGTTTTGCCCGTCTCCCAGTTGTGGAGGGTGGTCCGGTGTACCCCCAAAAGCTTGGCCAGCTTTTCCTGGGTCAGCCCGGCGTTGACCCTGGCGGCCTGAAGAGTGATGGTGAACGGCTCCACGGCGGCGCCTCCTTTCGGCTTCCTCCGCAGTTTACCATTGGTAGAAGCATCTGTCAATACCCTTAGTAAACTTCTCAGGTTTTTTCTTGACGGTTTTCTACTTTTGGTGTATGATGGACTGGGGTGATAGAGATGATGGACGCAAAGGCAATCTTTGCCAAAAACCTAAACGCCTACATGGAAAAGCGGGGCAAAACCCAGGCGGATTTGATCACGGATTTGGGCATCAACAAGTCCACCATTTCCACCTGGTGCAACGGGGTCAAAATGCCCCGGATGGGCGCCATCCAAACCTTGGCGGACTATTTCGGGGTCCGCAAATCCGACCTGATCGAGGAGGAACCCCACAGGCGGAGGCCCTCCGCCCCCCTGAACCCCCACCCCTGGAGCGAGCCCTTGGTAAACGCCTACGCCGCGGCCCCCCGCCCCAGGCAGGAGGCGGTGTGCACCGTGCTGGACATCCCCCACCTGGTGCCCTACGCCCAGGTGGAGCCCACCGTCACCATGACGGTATTCTCCTACCCGGCCGCCGCCGGGGTGCCCCTGTACGCCACCGACGATTACGAGCACCTGGAGTTCCCCCAGTCCCAGGTGCCCCCCGGGGCCAGCTTCGGCATCCGCATCCAGGGGGATTCCATGCTCCCCACCATCCGGGACGGGGCCATCGTGTTCGTGCGCAAGCAGCCGGATTTGCAAAACGGCCAGATCGGCATCTTCATGCTGGGGGAGGACGCGGTGTGCAAGCGCTTCTACCGCACCAAAACCGGGTGCAGCCTCTCCTCGGACAACCCCGCCTACGGCCCCATTGAGGTGGACGCGGGCACCGAGGGGTTCTACGTGGCCGGGAAGGTGCTGGGGTATTCGTAAGGGGGGGCGCGGGCCTGAAAGCATTGCCAACCCCTCGAAGAATTCGAGCAGTTGGCAAAGGGGGCCTCCCCCCTTGCATTTTCCCCCCATCCGACGTAAAATGCCAAAAGGGACCCTTCCACCGGCCCGGCCCCTGGCCGCGCCGCCCGGGCCCTGTGATCCCAAAACCTGCCCATTATGCATAAAGGGGACAAAGGGATGTTTCAAAACAAAACGTTGCTCATCACCGGCGGCACGGGCTCCTTCGGCAACGCGGTGCTGCGGCGCTTTCTGCAAGAGGACATCGGGGAGATCCGCATCTTCAGCCGGGACGAAAAAAAGCAGGACGACATGCGCAAGCGCTACCCGGACGAGCGGATCAGGTTCTACCTGGGGGACGTGCGGGACCCCTCCGCCTTGGACCATGTGATGCACCGGGTGGATTACATCTTCCACGCCGCCGCCTTAAAGCAGGTGCCCTCCTGCGAGTTCTTCCCCCTGGAGGCGGTGAAAACCAACGTTTTGGGCACGGACAACGTGCTTTCCAGCGCCGTCAGGGCCGGGGTGCAAAAGATCGTGTGCCTGTCCACGGACAAGGCCGCCTACCCGGTCAACGCCATGGGCATCTCCAAGGCCATGATGGAGAAGGTGTTCGTGGCCAAGGCCCAGGCCGTGGACCCGGCCAAAACCCTCATCTGCGGCACCCGCTACGGCAACGTCATGTGCTCCCGGGGCAGCGTCATCCCCCTGTTCATCGACCAGCTTCGCCAGGGCAAGCCCCTGACCCTTACGGACCCCAACATGACCCGCTACATCATGAGCCTGGAAGAAGCGGTGGACTTGGTGCTCTACGCCTTCCAGCACGCCCGGGCCGGGGACATCATGGTGCAGAAGGCCCCGGCCTGCACCATCGGGGTGCTGGCCCAGGCGGTGAAGGAGCTTTTCGGCTTCCAGGACGCGCCGGTCCAGGTCATCGGCATGCGCCACGGGGAAAAGATGTTTGAAACGCTGCTCACCACCGAGGAAATGGTGCGCGCTGTGGATTTGGGCGGCTTCTACCGGGTGCCCTGCGACAGCCGCACCCTCAACTACGAGAAGTACTTCAGCAAGGGCGATCTGGAGCTGCACAACGCCCAGGCCTACACCTCCGACAATACCCGGCGTTTGGATATCCAAGAGGTGAAGGACAAGCTGCTGGCCCTGTCCTATATCCGGGAGCAGTTGGCGCTGTAAGCCCCCATCCTCTTGAATCCCATACGCCACAGCAAGGAGCCGCCATGAACAAGCTAAAGCTCATGACCATCGTGGGAACCCGGCCCGAGATCATCCGCCTGTCGGAGGTCATCAAGAAAAGCGATTTGTATTTTGACCACATTCTGGTCCACACGGGCCAGAACTGGGACTATACCTTAAACGAGGTGTTCTTTCAGGAGCTGGGCCTCCGGGCCCCGGACCACTACCTGGACAGCGTGGGCCAAAACCTGGGGGAAACCATCGGCAACATCATCGCCCGGTCCTATGCCCTTTTGGAAAAGGAGCGGCCCGACGCGCTGCTGATTCTGGGGGACACCAACTCCGCTTTGGCCGCCATCTCCGCCAAGCGGCTGAAAATCCCCATTTTCCACATGGAGGCCGGGAACCGCTGCTTTGACGAAAACCTCCCCGAGGAGATCAACCGCCGCATCGTGGACCACATCAGCGACATCCACCTGCCCTACACCGAGCACGCCCGCCGCTACCTGCTGGCGGAGGGCCTTCGCAAGGAGCACATCTACGTCACCGGCTCCCCCATGACCGAGGTGCTGGCGGCCCACCGGGAGGCCATTGACAACAGCCGCGCTTTGGAGGACCTGGGCCTTGCCAAGGGCCAATACTTTTTGGTGTCCGCCCACCGGGAGGAAAACCTGGACGACGAGAAAAACTTTTTCTCCCTGATGAACGCCCTGAACACCATCGCCGAAACCTATGGCATGCCGGTGATCTACTCCACCCATCCCCGGAGCCGGGACCGGATCCAGCGGCACGGCTTCACCTTCCACCCCTTGGTCCGGAGCCTGAAGCCCTTTGGCTTTTTCGATTACAACCATTTGCAGCAGAACGCCTACTGCGTGCTGTCCGACAGCGGCACGGTGCCGGAGGAGTCCACGGTGCTGGGCTTTCCGGCCATTTCCCTGCGCACCTCCACCGAGCGCCCCGAAGCCCTGGACAAGGGCGGCTTCGTGCTGGGGGGCGTCACCGGGCCGGAGGTGCTCCAGGCCGTGGAGCTGACCCGGGCCATGTGGGACAACGGCGAGCGGGGCGCGGCTGTGCCGGACTACGGGGATACCAACGTGTCCGCCAAGGTCATCAAGCTGATCCAAAGCTACGTGAAGGTGGTCAACCGGATGGTGTGGCGCAAGGAGCCCTAAGGGGATTGATCCAAGCCCTCACCGGGATTCCTTCAAAATCATCCCGTAGGTGGCAAAGAATTCATGGGCAACCTCTTTTCCCGGTATATCTCCGGCTGCATATTGAATCGATGTTGGGCTGAAGGATTCGGCATATACGTCGGGATCACGCCATAAAACGGTGCATTGGCCGAAAATTTTCTCATAGTCCTCAAGAGCCTGGGCGCTGACGTCCCACTTGATTTGCTCTATCGCCCCGAGCTGATCTTGCCTTGTTTGGAGCCGCGCTTCCAAATCGCTTTTTGCCGCGCCTTCCGCCGCCTCGATGCGGGGCCCCAGCCTTTCGATTTCGCCGGTATAGTATTGCTTCATCTTTTGGTACAGTTCGGATTCCACGGGTACCGCGCCCCGGTCAAATACCGCGCCGTCCTTGGGGGGCAAGTGATTCATGTAATACGCGAGCCACCGGATGGCTTGTTCCTTTTGGGATGAATAGGGGTTGACGATGAACAGGGTTCCCTCAAACAGCACAAGCGGGGTATCCTGGGAAGGCAAGGTGAGGGCCATGGGGACAAAATCGGAAACGGATTCAGCGTTTGAGAAGCTGCGCCGCCCGGGATGAAAGGAACCATAGACGCTGAAGAGATAAGAGGGCTGGTCGTTCAGCTGAATATGTTGAAACGGCTGATCTGTAGCCACATAGGGTTCCTTCTCGGGGGCCTGGGGGATTGTGGCGCAAACAAGAGTGAGCTTGTCCAGCAAATCCGCCAGATCCGCTTCGTAAAGGGGAAT
This sequence comes from Eubacteriales bacterium, assembly GCA_029974855.1. The sequence goes on along the minus strand of JARKQO010000205.1, from coordinate 4,493 downwards.
GGCGGAGGCATCCTTCTCCATCAGCGCATAATATTGATTCAGAAGCATAGGAAATAATTCGGCTTTGATTTGTTCATTGGAAGTCCCGAAGGGGGTGATCTCCGCTTCCCGGGCCACGTCCCCCACCCTCTCGTCCCATGCCAGCAAAAAATCCATCAGCTCCATAAAGCTGGAAGGCATGTCCGCCGCCGTAAGCCCTAGCTGGGCCAGGGCGTATCGGCTGTAAGCCAGGGTATACTGTTCCGCCATCCTGGGAACGGCGGCAATCTCGCCGCCCTTCATGGCAACCTGCTGAAAAAAAGGCCGGTAGGCGGTCATTTTTTCACGGATGGTTTCCGACTGGTTCAGGGGAACGTAATAGCCTTTTTCGATGGCCTTCCCGGTGGCGCTGCCTACCGGAACCTCGAAGATATCAATCTCGCCTGACCGGAGGGTGATTTGTTCCGCGAACAAAGCTACCGCCTCATAGGCGTATACTTGCATGGGTTTCACCGGGATATCCGGATAAGCCGCCCCGAAGCCTTCCTCCATAAAATTGTCCAAATATGGGTCATAGGCCACCTGGAGGGGTTTGGGCATCTGCCTTTCTTGCAGTGTAGACCGGGCGTAGATGGATTCATCCATTACCAGCAACAACCGGCCATCCTCCGCGATATCCCGGCAATAGGACCAGATAGGCGGCAGATAAGCCACAACCTCGTAGGCTGCTTCACTGACAAAGGTCAGAAGCTCTTGATCCGCCTGCATCAATACCCGGTTTCGCCAAGGATCATACAACAGTCCCAATACGCTCTCACTGTCGATCTTCAGCCTGCCGCTCTCATAAAGCGGGCTGCGGGCTCCTGTCACGGGATCCAGGTCCGTAATCTGCCATTGGGAATGAGATTGTGAATCGGAGGTTTCCTCCAGCAATAGCAAATGGTTCTCCTGATACCGGGCGATTTCAACGATTGTTCCCTGCCCTTTCAGCGGCTCCCGGGCCCCGGTGGCCATGTCAAAACGGTAGGCGGAGGGCCGCTCCTCATCCGCCGCCAAACACATCCTCAGATAAAGAGAACCATTGCAAGCCACGCCGGAATCAAGGCTGGGCATGATTTCCTTTTCGATTCCGGAAAAGAAGTCCAGCCTGGCTATGGCGTGAAGCGTTGCCTCACCCTCCGCGATCTCCACCCGGTACAGCGCGCCGTTCAATTCGTTCACGCCGTACAGGGCCTCTCCGTCCCGGAAAAGCATATCAATCAGGGTTGCTTTCCTCTTCAGCCAATCCGGGACGGCTTCGTCTTTGGCGATTTCGTGGAACGCCAAGGCAGTCTCCGGGATCTGCTCGTATTCCGGGTTGGCGTTACGCATGGGCACAAGGGTGGCTTGCTGTGTTTGGGGATCCAGGGCGTACAGGTCCCCCTCGATGGAAAGCAGATATACGGCGTCGCTGATTGCCATAGAGCGAAAGGTTTCAGGATAGCCCTGGGCGTCCTGAATCTTTGGAATCGTGAAATCCTCCGCCCCCAAGGCCGCGCCAGGCATGCACCCGCACCCCAAAAACACCGCCAGCATCACGAGAATCAGCTTTTTCATCCAACCCACCCCCTACTTCCCCAGCGCCTCAAACATCCACCGCTTGTACGCCTCCACCCCGGGCTGGTCAAAGGGGTTCACCCCCAGCATCGTGCCGGACAGATAGCACGCGCAGAAAAAGAAATACAGCAGCGCCCCCATGTGCCATTCGTCCAGCCGGTCCAGCTCCAAGGTCAGGCAGGGCAGCTTCTGGCTGTGGGCCCTTTGGGTGGCCCGGAAGGCGGCCCGGTTAAGGCCGTCAAAATCCTGGCCGTCCAAATACCCAAACCCGTCCCGGACCCCGTCGGCCTCGGGGGCCAGGTCCCCGTCCTTCTCCTTCACGCTCAAAAAGGTCTCAAACAGAATGGACCGGCCCTCTTGCACATACTGGCCCATGGAGTGCAAATCCTCGGAATAATCGGCGCAGACCGGGAAAAGCCCCTTGCCGTCCTTGCCCTCGCTTTCCGCGAAAAGCTGAATCCACCACTTGAAGAACCCGGCAAGCCTGGGCTCGAAGGCCGCCAGCATCTCCAAAGCGTAGCCCTTTTGGTGCAGCAGGTTCCGCAAACAGGCGTAGCGCAAAGCCAGGTTCTCCCGGGGGGACGCGGCCAGCAACCCCCGGCGCATGGCCTTGGCCCCCTCCGCCAAAGCCCGGATGTCCACCCCCGCCGCCGCCATGGGCAGCAGCCCTACCGGGCTCAGCCCGCTGAACCGCCCGCCGATGTTGGGGGGAAAGGGGAAGAACCGCCAGCCATGCTCCCGGCTCAAAGCGTGCAGCGGGCTTCCCAGGGTGCCGGTGACGGCGATGCGGCTGTGGCAGCCTTCCCCGTACTTTTCCCGCATCCAGTTCCGCATTACCCTAAAGGAGGCCCCGGGCTCCAAAGTTTCAAAGTTCTTGGCAACGCAGTTCACCCAGACGGACTTCCCCTCCAGGCTGGCCAGGGCCCTCTCCAGCGCCTGGGGGGACAAGGTGTTCCCCATATACACCAGCTGGGTCCCCTCCGGCCGCCCCAAGGCGGATACCACGGCCCGGGCCCCGTTGTTGGAGCCTCCCACGCCGATCAGCACCAATACCTGGGCCTGTTGCCGAATCTCCTTGGCGGCGGCCTCCATCTCCGCCAGGGTCTCCTCCCCGGCCCATTCCTCCGGGTCCAGCCAGCCCAGGCTGTCCCCAAAGCGGTCCTCCCCCCGGGCCAGCAGCCCCGCGAGGCCCCCGTGCCGCCGCACCGCCGCCTCCCATTCCTCCTGGGGCACAACGCGGCTGGGGTCCAGATAGGTCAGCTCCATCACGGGCCTTCCTCCTTCCGTTTCCGGGTTTTCCGGGTATAAAGGAAAAAATCCGTCCTCACAAGACGGATTCTTATGGTAGCGGCGGTCGGATTTGAACCAACGACACTCCGGGTATGAACCGAATGCTCTAGCCAGCTGAGCTACGCCGCCAAAAAAAATGGTTGCGGGGGAGGGACTTGAACCCTCGACCTCCGGGTTATGAGCCCGACGAGCTACCAAACTGCTCTACCCCGCGCCATGGCCGCCTTAAGCGACTTTGCCATTATACGATAGACCCGCCTCAATGTCAACTGTTTCTTGGGTTTTCTTTGCAAATATTTTACCCTGGCCGCCAGCGGGATTCCAGGCAGATGCTTGTTCAAAATGCCCTGATAGCTCTGAAATGTTTTTGAGGTTTATGACATCAGGAAATCCAAAGCATTGAGCTGCCTTATCCCATTGTGGTCTGCCGGGGGGTCATCATCCAAAGTAAGCAGATATTTGGGGTAGTGATCGGCAATGGAATCCAGGGAACGCACTTCACGTTCCAGCGTTTCTTTTGTCCGTACGGTAGCGGCAACCTGATAGTATTCAATCTGACCTTGCTTCATGGCAACAAAATCAACCTCTGTTTCGCCAAACTTTCCAACATGCACATCATACCCTCTACGGATTAGCTCTAAATAGACCACGTTTTCAAGCATGCGGCCTACATCCGCGTTCCTGCTGCCTAACAGATAGTACCGCAAGCCCATATCACAGAGATAGTATTTGTCATTGGTTTTCAGGAGTTGCTTGCCTTTGATATCATATCTTTTGGCGCGATAGAAGATGAAGCTGTCAATCAACGCTGAAATGTAGGATTCTACGGTATGTGTGGAAATTTTGCGTCCGTCAGAGGTCATGGTATCGGAAATCTTCTTCGTGGAGAAGAGGTTGCCGATATTATCAGCCATAAAACGAATGAGGCTTTCCAAAATCATCGTATCCGCAATCTTTTTGCGCGTAACAACATCCTTTAGCACAACCGTATTATAGATGCCCCCCAAATAATCGCGCACCATATCCGCATCATTTCCAAGCTGTACAGCGAATGGGAAGGAGCTATACCGCAAATAGTTTGAATACTTCCGGCCAAGGTCCGTTGTATCTCCCAAGAACTGTGTATACTCCTTCAAAGACAGCGGCAGCATGGCTATTTCGATATAGCGGCCAGATAACAGCGTTGTAATTTCGCTGGAAAGCATGTGGGCGTTGGAACCCGTCACATAGACATCCACATTGGGACGGATAAACAAGCTATCCACCACTTTAGGGAAATCGTGAACGTTTTGAATCTCATCCAAAAAGATGTAGTTCTTTTGGCCGGGAACCAGCCGCGCCGTAATGTAATCATGCAGAGCCTTGGCTTGCGTCAAGTGGGCAAAGTCCATGTCTTCAAAATTGATGGAAAGCGTCTGCTCTTCTTTGACTCCATCACGAATCAAACGCTCCCGGAACATTTGGAGAAGCGTTGATTTTCCGCAACGGCGAATCCCTATGATAACCTTGATCACTTGCTTATCTTTGAATTGAAGCAGCTTATCAAGGTATTCTATGCGTTCAATCATGGCGACACCTCCCAGTAATGATATTATATGCCAAAACTGCTCAAAAATCAACTTTTATTG
>JARKQO010000192.1 GCA_029974855.1 Eubacteriales bacterium | reverse complement strand
TCATATGGCAGGTGGAGGTGCCGATGATGGCCAGCATCTTGCCGGGGCCGTCGATGCCCACGGCGGGGACGCACACATGGGCGTCCACGTTGCCGATGCACACCGCCGTGCCTTCCCGAAGGCCCAGCTTTGCCGCCATTTCCGCCGTAAGGCCCCCGGCCTTCTCCCCCAAAGAGGTGACGGGGCAGCTGAGCTTATCGGCAATGACGTTCTCCAGCCTGGGGTCCAGAGCCTTGAAGAAGTCCTGGCCGGGATAGCCGGTGGTTTTGTTGTAGATGGCCTTGTAGCCCGCGCAGCAGCTGTTGCGGGTCTGCACCCCGGTCATCTGCCACACGATCCAGTCGGCGGCCTCCACAAAGTGGTCCATGGCCTCGTACATTTCTGGGGCCTCGTCCAAAATCTGCCAGAGCTTGGGGAACAGCCACTCGCTGGAGATTTTGCCGCCGTAGTTGTTCAGCCACCTTTCGCCTCTGGCGGCGGCGATCTCGTTGAGCCGGTTGGCCTTGTCCTGGGCCGCGTGGTGCTTCCACAGCTTCACATAGGCGTGGGGATGATCCGCAAACTCCGGCAGCAGGCACAAAGGCGTGCCGTCGTCCTTCACCGGCAGCACGGTGCAGGCGGTGAAGTCCGTGCCCAGGCCGATCACGTCCTGGGGGCTGACCCCGCTATCCCTCAGCACCTGGGGAATGGTATGGGTCAGCACGTCCACATAGTCCTGGGGATGCTGCAAGGCCCAGTCGTGGCCCAGCTTTTTGCCGCCGGGCAAAGCCTCGTCCATGACGGCGTGGGGATAATCGAAGGTGGCGCTGGCGATCTGCGCGCCGGTGGCCACGTCCACCAAAACCGCCCGGCCGCTGAGGGTTCCGTAGTCGATGCCGATGGTGTATTTGCTCATGGAAAGTCTCCTTTCGGGGTGGGGAATGGGGTGGGGTGGGAGATTGGGCAAAGTTGTACGTACCAATTTTGATGAAACTAGTATAGCATGATTTGGGGGAGGGGGCAATGGGGAATGTGGTCACCTCATGCTTTCCCTCCGCACCAGTTCCCAGGGCAGTACCACGCTTTCCTCCCGCAGGCCCCGGATCATCCGCAGCAACTTTTCCGCCGCTTCCCGGCCAAAGGCCTCCTTGGGGTGGCTCAGGGAGGTGAGCCTGGGGGAGCAGATGCCCGCGTAGGCGCTGTTGTCAAAGCTCACCAAGGACAAATCCCCGGGCACGGTCAGGCCCCGGGGGCCCAGCTGCTCCAGGAGCTGCAAGGCCACCTCATCGTTATAGCACGCCAAGCCTTGTAAGGGGCTGCCCAGCCTCCCCAGGAAGGAAAGTCCCGGCTCCTCCAGCAGAAAGCGCGGCTTGCTCCCCGTGGTGAACCAGCACACATCCCGGGGGTCCAAAAAGAGGCCCCGGGCCTCCAGGGCCCCGGCAAAGCCCCGGTGGCGGAGGGGGCCTTGCATGTCGTCGCTTTTGAAAATGCCCCCCAGCCGGGTGAGCCCCACCTCCAGCAGAAGCTCCGCCGCCTGGCGGCCCCCGGCCTCGTCGTCGGTGACCACGTGGACGGCCTGGGACAGCTGGGGGTAGTAGCCGTTGAGAAACACCAAAGGGATGTTCCGCTCCCACAGCTTTTCGTACAGGGCGATGTTAGGGTTGGGCAAGGCGGTTTGGGTGCCCTCCGCCATGAGCCCGTCCAGAGGGGTGTCCAGCAGCCGCAGCAGCAAGGCCCGCTCCCGCTCCGGGCTGTTGTAGGTGGCGGAAAGGCTCATGACGCAGTTTTCCCTGGACAGCACCCCTTCAATGCCCCGGACGATGGAGGGAAAAATGTAGTCGGTGATATAGGTGGTGATCACCGCCACGTTCAGCACGGAACCATGCTTGCGGGGCCCGTGGGTCACGTAGGTGCCGCTGCCTCGCTTGCGCTGCACCAGGCCGTCCGCCTCCAGCAAGGAAATGGCCTGGCGCACGGTCTGGCGGCTGACCCCGAAGCGGTCCTTCAGCTCTAATTCCGTCAGCAGCGCCTGGCCGTCCTGGAAGGCCCCGGAGGCGATCTCCCCCCGCAGCACGTCCGCCACCCATTGATATTTCGGCTCCAACCAGCGCCATCTCCTTTGTCTGTCGCGCGAAAGCGCGCGGATACCGGAAGAATCGGCAACAACCCTTGTGCCCGCATGATATCATAGTGGAAGGGGATTGGCAACATCGCTTCCGGCTTGCCCCCGGGCCCCGGGTCATGGTATACTCATTGGGCGGGCGGCCTGCGCGAGGATGGGCGGCCGCCAGGCTGAAGGAACGAGGTTATACGGCGGATGAAGGATTTGCGAAGCATGGAAGGCAACAGGCGCTTTTGGACCCTGGCCGCCTGGGGGCTGCTGGTATTGGCCCCTTTTTTGCAGCTGGTAATCATTTCCTTATTGATAGGAAAGAACGCCTTTGCCGCCTATCCCGTCTGGAGCGACGAGATGGACTACTGGCGCAACCTGTTCAGCTGGGTCCATGTGGGTCTGCCCAAGGGCTACAGCGGCATCGGGGAGTATCCGGCCCAGCTGGGCACCCTCAGCGTCCACGGCATCACCCCCCAGCTGCTCTACGGGGCCTTTGCCTGGGTGCTGGGGCTGAACTTCCATAGCATCGTGCTGTATAACGCTTTGTGGGTGTCCCTTGGGGCCCTGGCCCTGTGCCTGCTGGTGCGGCCCCGGGCGGGCCAGGCCCTGTTTTTGGCTGGGCTGCTGATGGCCTATGTGCCGGCGGCGCTGTACTGCCTCACCTCCATGACGGAGCTGTTCAACTACGGCCTGCTGATGTTCTACCTGGCGTTTATGCTCCGCCACCACAACACGGGAGGCAAGGTGGCCTTGGCGCTGGCCTGGGTGACGGTGGTTTTTGCCTGCCTGTACCGCATCTCCTATGTGGTGCTGTTTCTGCCCCTGATCTGGCTGGGAGGCGGGGGCCGCCTTTCCAAAAGGATGGCGGTCCATGCCCTGGTGGCTTTGGTGCTGGCTGTGGGGCTGTATGCGCTCAGCGCGGCCCTCACGGCCCCCTATCCCTCCGGCTTCCTTTATAATTGGCTGCGGGCCAAGGACTCCGCCACGTTCTTGCGGATGTTTTTCAGCCATGCCAAAAGCAACCTGTACGACTATTTCATCCGCCCCACGGACAGCCCCATGGAGGACGCCTTCCGCTGGCTGTACACCGCCGCCACGGTCCTTTCTTTGGTGGGCGCGTTTTTGCGCCTGGAGAAAAAGGAAAGGCGCTGGCGTGTGGCCCATGGCCTGGACAAGCTGCACCTGAGCTGCTTTTTGATGCTGTTCATCCCCTTCGCCCTGGTGGTGATGATCTACGAAACCAACGACTGGAGCGATTTCCGCACCTTGTCCCCCTTCCTGTGGGGGGCCGCAGGGCTGATGGTGCTGGTGCGGCGCAAGGCCCTTCCGGCCTTGGTCATGGCGGGCAGCCTGGCCATGGGGGTGTGGCTGGCCTTTTTGCCCCCCCAGGGCGCCTATGGGGATGAATACCGCTTTACCATGCAGCCCTATACCGAGCGGGCCCAGCTGGCCTGCGAGGCCATCGTGTACGATCCCCAGGCCCAAAGCCCCTGGGACAACACCATCCGGGCGGACCTTTGCAGCTTGCAGACCATATCGGAGATCGATCCCCACATGGGGCTGTTTTACGGCTGGTTCACCCCGGAAACCACCGGCAAAAGCGGCTGGATTCTGACGGACCACCTGAAAATCGTGGTGCATGACTACGAGCGGGTGGACGACGGGCCAGAGGCCAAGGTGTACCGGCATGTGCAAGCCGATGAAAACTGAGGGGGGGCCTGAGGCCCTGCGCTTTTTGGGCAAGGGCCCAAAAGCGCCCCAGGCCGACCCCTGGAAGTGGGCGTCCTTGGTCCTGATGCTGGCTTTGAGCTTTTGGGTGTTCTATGCCCTGGCCCTGCGCCACGCCAGCGATATCAGCATCCACGCCACCTGGGCGGCTGAGGGGGATTTTCTGCAACCCCGCACCTTTTTGCGCCACGGGGCCCATCCCCTGTGGCATGGGCTGGTGGCCTTTGTGATGCTGTTTTCCGTGCCCGCCAAGCTGGCGGCGGCTGTGGTGACCGCGCTGCTGAAAACCGCCGTGCTGTGGCTGACCCACCGGATGTTCACCGCTTACCTGGGGGGGAGGCTGGACCGGAAAACCATCGCCTTGGGGGCTTTGGCCGTGTCTGTGGTGGCGGCCCTGTGGGTGCCCTGGGTGAACCCCCATGTGTACCTGGGGGCGGGCACCCCCAATACCTGGCACAGCCCCACCCAGATGGCCGCCTTGGTATTCATGCTGCTGTGCGCCCCCTACACGGCCCATTGCTACGCGGAGTTTGAACGCCTGCTGCCCGCCTTGGGGGAGCGGGCCTTGCTGCCCTGGAAAAAGGTGGCGGCGCTGGCGGCCTTGCTGCTGGGGAGCCTTCTGGCAAAGCCCACCTTTCTGCAAGCCTTTTTCCCCGCCGCATGCCTGTATTTTCTGGCGCAGTGGCTCCGCCATCCCCGAAACAGCCGCTTCTTTTTCCAGATGATCCTGGCGGCGCTGCCCGCCTTGCTGTTCATGGTGCTGCAGTACCTGTATTACTTCGGCATCATCGTGCCCTCCCAGGGGAGCATGGTGCTGGAGATTTCCTGGGGCAAGCTGGGGCGGGGCCTGCGCACGGCGCTGCTGATGGGGGCCTTCCCCCTGGCGCAGCTGCTGTGCTTCCGCCGCCCGGGCCGGGGAAAGGACCCCCTGATGCCCCTGACGGTCCTCTTTTTCGCAGTTAGTTTGGTGGAATATCTGATTTTGGGGGAGGATGGCCGTAGGGCCGGGGACGGCAACTTCGGCTGGGGCATGATGGGGGCGGCTTTGATGCTCTGGGTGATGGCCTTTATCGAATTTTTGGGGGACTGGGCCGGGATGCGGGAGAAGGCGGGAGCCCCGGGCGGCAATCGTCTTTCGGGCCGGGCCAAGGCGGGGCTGGGGGTGCGGCTGGCGCTGCTTACTTGGCATCTGGCCTCGGGAATTTACTATATTGTGTATTTGCTGACCACCACAAGCCCGCTGTGATCCGGCGGGTTTTTGGATCGCCCGTATAGATACACCCGGGGGCATGTGCATACCTTCATCCTATATTTGGGATACACGGCAGCTTTGCGGCCCCAAAGAGCAAAAAAATATTGGTTTTCCCCGAAAAAACCCTTGCAATCAAAATGCGCATGCCTTATAATAGCAACGCTGTCTGTTGAGGGATGAAGCGGTAAGTTGCCGCCATGGCCATGGCGGGTAATTATCGTGGACCAGCCCGGCAATCGGGCGACGGACTTGAGACATCGCGGCGGAGCGTCCGCGCGGGGGGCCCCATTGGGAACATGCTGCCCGGGGCAAGCCCCATGGATGGACACGCACGGCGCGGTGTACTTGAGACGAAAGTCAAGGAGGTAAGCAAATGGCCAACCAGAAGATCCGTATCAAGCTCAAGGCGTATGAGCACAACCTGATCGATCAGTCCTCCGAGCGGATTGTGGAGACCGCCAAGCGGACGGGCGCCAGGGTTTCCGGCCCCATCCCCCTGCCCACCGAGAAGGAGATCGTCACCATCCTGCGCGCGCCCCACAAGTACAAGGATAGCCGCGAGCAGTTCGAGATGCGCACCCACAAGCGCCTCATCGACATCCATAACCCCAATCCGCGCACGGTAGACGCCATGATGAAGCTGGATCTTCCTGCGGGCGTTGAAATCGAAATCAAGCTGAACAATTAAAGCAGGAGGTACGACGATCATGAAAAAAGCGATTGTAGGCAAGAAGATCGGCATGACGCAGGTCTTCACCGACGATGGCCGCCTCGTACCCGTGACCGTGGTGGAGGCAGGCCCCTGCAAGGTGGTGCAGAAGAAAACCACCGAGTCCGACGGCTACAACGCCGTGCAAGTAGGCTTTGACACCCTCCCGGAGAACCGGGCCAAGAAGCTGGTGAACAAGCCCCTTACCGGCCATTTTGCCAAGGCCGGCATCGCCCCCGCCCGCCACCTGCGGGAGCTGCGGCTGGAAAATGCCGCCGATATGGAAGTGGGCAATGAGATCACCGTCACCGTGTTTGAAGCCGGCGAGAAGATCGACGTCAGCGGCATCAGCAAGGGCCACGGCTTCACCGGCACCATCCGGCGCTGGAACCAGCATACCGGCCCCATGGCCCACGGCTCCAAGTATCATCGCGGCGTCGGCTCCATGGGCGCTAACTCCGATCCCTCCCGGGTTTTCAAAAACAAGCACATGCCCGGCCATTACGGCGTGGAGCGCGTGACCATCCAGAACCTGGAAATCGTCAAGGTGGACGCCGAGCGCAACCTGCTCCTCATCAAGGGCGCGGTACCCGGCCCCAACGGCGGCTTGCTTTTGGTGCGCAACAGCTGCAAAGCCTGAGCCCCAAGCCCCGCCTCAGCCGGGGAACCCCCGGCCAGTGCCGCCCCTCCCCGGGGGGAGCGGCCCCCACAACCCTGATTGAAGGAGGAAACAAACCATGCCAAAGACTGCACTGTATAATATGGAAGGCGCGGCCATCGGCGAAGTGGAGCTCAGCGACGAGATTTTCGCCGCCCCGGTGAACGTGGCCGCCATGCACCTGGTGGTGCGCTCCATTCTGGCCAACAAGCGCCAGGGCACCCAAAGCGCCCTTACCCGCGGAGAGGTTCGCGGAGGCGGCCGGAAGATCTACCGCCAAAAGGGCACCGGCAACGCCCGGCACCACAGCAACCGGGCGCCCCAATTCAAGCACGGCGGCGTCGTGTTCGCCCCCAAGCCCCGGGATTACGCGGTGAGCGTGCCCAAGAAGGTCCGCCGCCTGGCTTTCAAGAGCGCCATGACCAGCAAGCTCAACGCCGGGGACATCATCGTGGTGGATTCCATCCAGCTCAAGGAAGCCAAGACCCGCCTGATGGCCAAGTTCCTTCAGGACATGAAGCTGGACACCGCCGCCATGCTGGTGCTGCCGGGCCGGGACGAGACCATCGTCCGGGCTTCCGGGAACCTGGCCAGCCTCACCACCAGCTACGTGAACACCCTGAACGTATACGACATTCTCAGGGCCGGCAAGATCATCCTCACCCAGGACGCCTTGAAGGGTGTAGAGGAGGTATACGCATGAAAGATCCCCATGATGTGATCCTTCGCCCCGTGCTCACCGAGGCCACCTACGAGGGCTTCCCGGACAAGAAGTACGTGTTTGAAGTGCTCAGAACCGCCAACAAGACCGAAATCAAGCTGGCGCTGGAGGCCATTTTCAAGGGCATCAAGGTGGAGAAGGTCAACACCCTGCGCACCCTTGGCAAGATCAAGCGTCAGGGAAAGAACTCCGGCCGCACCCGTGAGATCAAGAAGGCCTATGTGACCCTCAAGGAGGACTCCAAGCCCATCGAGTTCTTTGAAGGCATGGCCGAGTAAAGCAGGGAGGACAAGAAACCATGGCTATCAGACTTTATAAGCCGACCTCGCCCGCCCGCCGTTTTATGTCCGTGCTGACGTACGAGGAGATCACCACTGACAAGCCCGAGCGGTCCCTACTGGAAACCAAGAAGAAGAGGGCCGGCCGCAATAAGCAGGGCAAGATCACCGTGCGCCACCAGGGCGGCGGCAACAAGACCAAGTACCGCATCATCGACTTCAAGCGCGACAAGCTGGACATCCCGGCCAAGGTGGCCACCATCGAGTACGACCCCAACCGCAGCGCCTTCATCGCCTTGCTGCACTACGCCGACGGCGAGAAGCGCTACATCCTGGCGCCTCTGGACCTGAAGGTGGGGGACACCGTGGTGAGCGGCGAAGGGGCCGACATCAAGCCCGGCAACGCGCTGCCCATTCAGAATATCCCCGTGGGCACCTTGATCCACAACCTGGAGATCAAGCCCGGCCGCGGCGGCCAGCTGGTGCGCTCCGCCGGCAACGCCGCCCAGCTGATGGCCAAGGAAGGCAAGTACGCCCAGGTGCGCCTGCCCTCCGGCGAGGTGCGCAAGGTACCCATGAACGCCATGGCCACCATCGGCTCCGTGGGCAACCACGATCACGAAAACGTGCGCGTCGGCAAGGCCGGCCGCAAGCGCCACATGGGCTGGCGGCCCACCGTTCGCGGCGTGGTCATGAATCCCTGCGACCACCCCCATGGCGGCGGCGAAGGCAAGAGCCCTGTGGGCATGCCCGCTCCCGTGACCCCCTGGGGCAAGGTGGCGCTGGGCCTGAAAACCCGCAAGCACAAGAAGTATTCCAACACCATGATCGTGAAGCGCGCGGGCAAGTAAGCCCAGGATTCAACGGAAGGAGGAAACCCTAGTATGAGCCGTTCCATTAAAAAGGGACCCTTTGTCAGCGATACGCTGCTCAAGCGCATCAAAGAGATGAATCAATCCGGCAAGAAGGCGGTGGCCAAGACCTGGTCCCGGGCCTCCACCATCTTCCCTGATTTTGTGGGACATACCATCGCCGTCCACGACGGCAGGAAGCATGTTCCCGTCTATATCACCGAGGACATGGTAGGCCACAAGCTGGGCGAGTTCGCCCCCACCCGGACCTACCGGGGCCACGCCGGCGAGAAGTCCACCGGCAAGAAATAAGCGGAAGGAGTGAGTCCTATGGCAACCAATTCCCAGCGCAAGGCTGAGGCCCACATGGCAGCCCGCGACACACGCCCTGCCGCCCACGCCAAGTACGTGCGCATCTCTTCCCGCAAGGTCAAGATTGTCATCGACCTGATCCGCGGCAAGAATGTGGACGACGCCCTGGCCATTTTGATGTACACCCCCAAGGCGGCGTCCCCTGTGGTGCACAAGCTGCTTTCCAGCGCCATCGCCAACGCCGTCAACAACAACGAGATGGACCGCAAGGCCCTCTACGTGGCCGAGGTGTACGCCAACCCCGGTCCCACCCTGAAGCGCTATGTGGCCCGTTCCCGGGGCAGCGCGTCCCCCATCCTCAAGCGCACCAGCCACATCAGCGTGGTGCTGGACCAAAAGTAATCCGAAGGAGGTTTCTCAATGGGTCAGAAAGTAAATCCCCACGGTGCTCGCGTTGGCGTCATCTTCAACTGGAGCACCCGCTGGTACGCCGGGAAGAAAGATTTTGCGAACAACCTCGTCGAGGATTACAAGCTGCGGCAGCTGTTGAAGGAGAAGTATTATTCCACCGGCATCAGCCACATCGACATCGAGCGCAGCTCCGGCCGCATCACGGTGAACATCTTCACCGCCAAGCCCGGCATGATCATCGGCCGGGGCGGCGCGGGCATCGAAGCCCTCAAGCGCGATATCGAGGCGTTTTTAGGCAAGCCCGCCAACATCAACATCATGGAGATCAAGGTGCCTGACACCAACGCTCAGCTGGTGGCCGAGAATATCGCCCAGCAGCTGGAAAAGCGCATCTCCTTCCGCCGGGCCATGAAGCAGAGCATGCAGCGGGCCATGCGGGCGGGCGCCAAGGGCATGAAGACCAGCGTCTCCGGCCGCCTGGGCGGCGCGGACATCGCCCGCACCGAGCACTACCACGAGGGCTCCATTCCGCTGCAAACCCTCCGGGCCGATATTGACTACGGCTTCGCGGAAGCCAAGACCACCTATGGCCGCCTGGGCGTCAAAGTATGGGTGTACAAGGGGCAGAAGCTCCCCCGCCCCAAGAAAGCACCCGCCGCTGCCAAGAGCGAAGGAGGCAACTAAGCGATGTTAATGCCTAAGAGAGTCAAGCGCCGCCGCGTTTTCCGCGGCCGCATGAAGGGCAAGGCCCTGCGGGGCAACTTCCTGGCCTACGGCGATTACGGCCTGGTAGCCACGGAGCCCGCCTGGGTCACCAGCCAGCAGATCGAAGCCGCCCGTATCGCGCTGACCCGCTACACCAAGCGCGGCGGCCAGGTCTGGATCAAGATTTTCCCCGACAAGCCTGTCACGGAAAAGCCCGCCGAAACCCGCATGGGCAGCGGCAAGGGTTCCCCCGAGTACTGGGTAGCCGTGGTGAAGCCGGGCCGTGTGCTCTTTGAGCTCATCGGCGTGCCGGAGGCCGACGCCCGGGAGGCGCTGCGCCTTGCCGCCCACAAGCTGCCCATGAAGACCAAGTTCATCATGCGTGATGAGAAAACCGAAGCGGGTGGTGAGGCAGAATGAAGGCAAAAGAGCTTGTGATCATGAGCAAACCCGAACTGGAGGCCAAGGTGGCCGAGCTGAAGGCGGAGCTGTTCAACCTTCGTTTCCAGCTTGCCACGGGCCAGCTGCAAAACACCATGGTCATCCAGAATGTGAAGCGTGATATCGCCCGCTGCATGACCGTCCTTCGCCAACTGGAACAAAAAGAAGCCCGCTGACAGGGCGTAGACTTTTAAGAAGGAGGCAGCCGCTTCAATGTCTGAACAAAGAGGACTTCGCAAGACCCGCGAGGGCTTGGTGGTAAGCGATAAGATGGACAAGACCATCGTGGTGGAAATCAAGACCCGCGTGCGCCATCCCCTGTACGGCAAGATCATGAACCGCACCAACAAGCTGAAGGCTCATGACGAGAACAACGAGTGCGGGATCGGCGACCGGGTGCGCGTGATGGAAACCCGGCCCCTGAGCCGCGACAAGCGCTGGCGCTTGGTCGAAATCCTGGAAAAAGCCAAGTAACCAGGGCTATGCCCTGGACCCATCTCCCATTCAAGTGGTCCGCGCCTTCCCGCTATCGGTGGGTGGGGCGGTGTGTGGGGGAGGCGGGCAAGCAGAAACATTTTATTACCTCCACCATCCGCGCGCAGCGCGGTGAGGGGTCCAGGGCATAGCCCTGGTGGGGTTTGGGGCGAAGCCCCGAGAAACCCCCGGAGGAATCCTAAACGAGGAGGGAAAACGATATGATTCAGCCGCAAACGCGATTGAAGGTGGCCGACAACTCCGGCGCCAAGGAAATCATGTGCATCCGCGTGCTTGGCGGTTCCTTTCGCCGGGACGGCTCCATCGGCGATGTGATCGTCGCCAGCGTGAAGAGCGCCAACCCCGGCGGCACCGTGAAGAAGGGCGACGTGGTCAAGGCCGTCATCGTGCGCATGCGCAAGCAAAAGCGCCGCCCCGACGGCAGCTATATCCGCTTTGACGACAACGCCGCCGTGATTATCAACGACCAGAAAATGCCCCGTGGCACCCGTATCTTTGGACCCGTAGCCCGTGAGCTGCGCGAGAAGGACTATATGAAGATCGTCTCGCTGGCTCCCGAAGTGCTGTGATGGAGGATGGCGAACGATGAGTAAAGTTCATGTGAGAACGAAGGATCAGGTAGTCGTCATCTCCGGTCCCGAAGGCATCAAGGGCAAGCAGGGCAAGGTTTTGACGGTGATTCCCAAGAGCGGCCGGGTGGTGGTGGAAGGCGTGGCCTACATCACCAAGCACCAGAAGCCCCGCCGCCAGGGCCAGCCCGGCGGCATCTTCCAGAAGGAGCGCAGCATTGACGCCTCCAACCTGATGCTGATCTGCCCCAAGTGCGGCAAGGCCACCCGGGTGGCCCACCGGGTAACGGAAGTGGCCCGGGAGGATGGTTCCAAAAAGATGAAGTCCGTCCGCGTGTGCAAGCGTTGCCAAGCGGATATCGACTGAGGGAGGGACGGCAAATGGCTACAAGACTCAAGGAAAAGTACCTGAACGAAGCCGTGCCTGCCCTGATGCAGAAATTCGGCTACAAGAACATCAACCAGGTGCCCAAGCTTCACAAGATCGTGATCAATATGGGCCTGGGCGATTGCAAGGATAACCCCAAGGCTCTGGAGGTGGCCGTGGCGGAGCTGGCCACCATCGCCGGGCAGAAGCCCATGGTGACCAAGGCCCGCAAGTCCGTGGCCAACTTTAAGCTGCGCCAGGGCATGAACGTGGGCGCCAAGGTGACCCTTCGGGGCCAGCGCATGGAGCAGTTCATGGATAAGCTGGTGAACATCGCCCTTCCCCGGGTCCGCGACTTCCGGGGCGTCAGCAACAAGGCCTTTGACGGGCGCGGCAACTACGCCCTGGGCATCCGGGAGCAGCTGCTTTTCCCCGAAATCGAGTACGACAAGGTGGAGAAGATCCGGGGCATGGAAATGATTTTCGTCACCACGGCCAATACCGACGAGGAATGCAAGGAATTGCTTCAGCTGCTCGGTATGCCGTACGCCCAGTAAGCTAGGGAAGGGAGATAATACAGTGGCCAAAACAAGCATGAAAATCAAGCAGGCCCGCGCGCCCAAGTTCTCTACCCGGGCTTACACCCGGTGCCGCCTGTGCGGGCGTCCCCACTCGGTGCTTCGCAAGTACGGCGTCTGCCGCATTTGCTTCAGAGAGCTGGCCTACAAGGGCCAAATCCCCGGTGTCCGCAAGGCCAGTTGGTAAGCGGGAAAGAACGGAAGGAGGTTCTATCATGGTTGTGAATGATCCCATCGCCGATATGCTGACCCGCATCCGCAACGCTCAGGTGGCCAAGCATGACGCCGTCGTGCTGCCCGCCAGCAACGCCAAGAAGGCGATCGCCAAGATCCTTCTGGCGGAAGGCTATGTCAAATCGGTTGATTTCATTGATGAGGGCCCCCAGGGCAACATCAAGATCGTCCTGAAATATGTCAACGGCAAGCAGCAGCCCGTGATCGCGGGGCTCAAGCGCATTTCCAAGCCCGGTTTGCGGGTGTACGCCCGCTCCGAGGAGCTGCCCAAGGTGTTGGGCGGCCTGGGCATCGCCATCATCTCCACCAGCAAGGGCTTGATGACGGACCGGGAGGCGCGCAAGCAAATGATCGGCGGCGAAGTGCTGGCCTACATTTGGTAAACCGACACGCAATGGAGGTGGAAAGACAATGTCTCGAATCGGAAAACTTCCGATCACAGTCCCTGCGGGCGTGACGGTGCAGGTGGACGATCACAATACCGTGACGGTGAAGGGCCCCAAGGGCACTCTCGTCCAGGAGGTAAACCCGGATATCACCCTGGAGCTTCAGGACGGTGTCCTCACGCTGCACCGTCCCAGTGAGGCCAAGCCCCACAAGGCCATGCACGGCTTGTACCGCAGCTTGGTGAACAATATGGTGGTGGGCGTCACCACCGGCTTTTCCAAGACCCTGGAGTTGGTGGGCACCGGCTACCGGGCCCAGGCCGAGGGCGGCAAGCTCACCATGAACATGGGCTATTCCCATCCGGTGGTTTTTACGGCCCCGGAGAACGTGAAGTTTGAAACCCCCGCGCCCACGAAGATCGTGGTGTCGGGCATCAACAAGCAGGTGGTTGGCAACCTTGCCGCCGACATCCGCGCCGTGCGCAAGCCTGAGCCCTACCTGGGCAAGGGTATCAAGTACGACACCGAGCGGATTCGCCGCAAGGAAGGCAAGACCGGCAAGTAAAAGGAAGGGGAGTGAACGCGAATGTACAAGAAGCGCGACCGTAACGCGGACCGCCTGATGCGGCATGCCCGCGTGCGCAAAAAGATCAGCGGCACCCCGGATATGCCGCGTCTGTGCGTCTACCGCAGCCTGAACAACATCTACGCCCAGGTCATTGACGATACCAAGGGCGTGACTCTGGCCGCCGCCTCCACCCAGGAGAAGGATGTGCTGGCCCAACTCAAGGACGTGGACAAGAAGGGCGCCGCCAAGATCGTGGGCAAGCTGATTGCCCAGCGTGCCGCCGAAGCGGGCGTCAAGGCCGTGGTTTTTGACCGGGGCGGCTATGTGTACACCGGCCGCGTGGCCGAGCTGGCCGCCGCCGCCCGGGAAGCCGGCCTTGAATTCTAAGAAGGAGGACGAACGCATGCAACGCATGGAACAGGTCAGCGAATTCAAAGAGAAGCTCGTGGCCGTCAACCGTGTTACCAAGGTTGTCAAGGGCGGCCGTAACTTCCGCTTCTCCGCGCTGGTCGTGGTAGGCGACGAGAAAGGCCGCGTGGGCGCGGGCATGGGCAAGGCCGCCGAAATTTCCGAGGCGATTCGCAAGGGCGTGGAGGATGCCAAAAAGCACCTGATCACCGTGCCCTTGGTGAACACCACCATCCCCCACGACAGCACCGGCTACTTCGGCACCGGCAAGGTCATTTTGCTGCCGGCCCCCGAGGGCACCGGCGTCATCGCCGGCGGCGCGGCCCGGGCCGTGCTGGAACTGGCCGGGGTGAAGGACATCCGCACCAAGAGCTACGGTACCAACAACAAGATCAACACGGTCAAGGCCACCATGGAAGGGTTGCGCCAGCTTCGCTCCGCGGAGCAGGTCGCTAAGCTCCGGGGCAAGACCGTGGAAGAAATTTTGGGCTAAGGAGGTAGGCGCTGATGAAATTGCTGATTACGCTGAAAAAGTCGCCCATCTCCAGCCTGCAGGTGCACAAGGATACTGTGGCGGCCCTGGGCCTTCGCAAGATCGGCCAGACCGTGGAGAAGGAGGACAACCCCAGCATTCGCGGGCAGATCTTCCGGGTGCGGCATATGGTGCAGGTGCAGGAGGTGGAGGGCGAGGTGGCCAAAAAGGCCGCGCCCAAGGCCCCCAAGGCCGTGAAGGAAGCGGCCCCCAAGGCGGAAAAGGCCGTGAAGGCCCCCAAGGAAGCGGCCCCCAAGGCCACCAAGGCCGTGAAGGAAGCCGCCCCCAAGGCGGAAAAGACCGTGAAGGCCCCCAAGGAAGCGGCCCCCAAGGCCCCCAAGGCCGTGAAGGAAGCCGCCCCTAAGGCTGCCAAGGCCGTGAAGGAAGCGGCCCCCAAAGCTGCCAAGGCCGTGAAGGAAGCCGCTCCCAAGGCGGAAAAGGCGGTCAAGGAAGCGGCCCCCAAGGCGCCCAAGGCCCCCAAGAAGGCCGCCGACGCCCCCCAAGCCGCTGATATGTAAGGAGGGATACCCCAATGAAATTGCACGAGTTAGGGCCCGCCGCGGGTTCCACCACCGCGCCCAAGCGCCTCGGTAGGGGCGTGGGTTCGGGATTGGGCAAAACCTCCGGCAAGGGCCACAAGGGCGCCAAGGCCCGCTCCGGCGGCGGCAAGCGCCCCGGCTTTGAGGGCGGCCAGATGCCCCTGTACCGTCGCGTCCCCAAGAAGGGCTTTACCAACATTTTCCGCACGGAATACGCCACGGTGAACGTGGGCCAATTGGAGATCTTTGACAACGGCGCGACGGTGACGGTGGATACGCTCAAGGAAGCCGGGCTGGTCAAAAAGACCCTCGCCGGCGTGAAAATCCTTGGCAACGGGGATCTGACCAAGAAGATCACCGTGGAAGCCGCCAAGTTCTCCCAGGCCGCCAAGGAAAAGATCGAGGCCCTCGGCGGGAAAGCCGAGGTGAAGTAACATGCCGAAGACGATGAGTAAGGTGGGCCTGTGGGCTTCCCTGCGCAACGCCTGGAAGGTGCAGGACATCCGCAAGAAGCTGATCTACACCTTCCTGATGCTGGTGCTCTTCCGCCTGGTAGGCGTGATCCCCGCCCCCGGCGTGGACTACGCCCGGGTGCTGAGCAGCGCCAACAACATGCAGCTGCCTCTGTTGGACCTGCTGAACATGATGACGGGCAATAACTTCTCCAACATGACCATCATGGCCATGGGTATCTCCCCCTACATCAACTCCAGCATCATCATGCAGCTGCTGACCATCGCCATCCCCGCTTTGGAGCGGCTGCAAAAGAGCGGCCCCGAGGGCCAGAAGAAGATCGCCTCCATCACCCGCTACGTCACCGTGGGCCTGGCCATTGTACAGGCCATCGGCCTGGTGGCCAGCCTGGGTTACATCAAGGCCGGGTGGTTCAACACCATGCTGGTGGGCGTGAGCATGGCCGGCGGTACCGCCCTTGCCATGTGGATCGGCGAGCGCATCACCGAAAAGGGCATTGGCAACGGCATCTCCTTGCTGATTTTCGCGGGTATCATCAACAACCTGTACATCGGCTTCTTCAACATGATCGCCGCCGCCTTCGGCGCCAGCAACATCACTCCCTGGCTCACGCTGCTGGCAGTGCTGCTTTTGGCGCTGGTGATGATCGTGCTGGTGACCTTCGTGGACTTGGGCGTGCGCCGCATCAACGTGCAGTTCGCCAAGCGGGTGTCCGGCCGGAAGATGTACGGCGGCCAGAATTCCGTGATCCCCATGAAGGTGGTCAGCGTGGGCGTGCTGCCTTTGATCTTCGCCTATTCCTTCATGGCCTTCCCCGGCACCATCATCCAGCTGGCAGGGGGCACCGAAAGCGGAATCTACAAATGGTGGGCCAACTATATGCACAGCGGTTCCGTCTGGTATATGGTGGTAACGGCGCTGCTGATTGTGGCCTTCACCTACTTCTACACCTCCATTTCCTTTAATGCCGAGGACATCGCCAAGAACATCCAGCAGCAGGGCGGCGCGGTTCCCTCTGTGCGGCCCGGAAAGCCCACCGTGGAGTACCTGAAGCGCATCAACGGCCGCCTGACCCTGTTTGCGGCCCTGTTCCTGGCTGTGCTGGCCACCGTGCCCTCCTTGGCCACCACCAGCCTCAACGCCCAGATTCCCTTTGCGGCCAGCAGCCTGCTGATCGCCGTGAGCGTGGTGCTGGAGACCAAGCGGCAGCTGGACGACCTCCTGGTAAGCCGCAATTATGAAAAAATCTCCTGATTGTCCATGCGCCAAAGTGGCAGGGAGCGAAGGCTCCCTGCGCTTTGAGCGCTCCGGGGAAGCGGACGGGCCCGCCCCTTCCCGCCCAAAGGCCAGCGCAAAATTTATTTTTGTGGTATAATGGGTACTTGAGGCCAGGGCTTTGCCCAGGCGGCGGGCTTTTCCACAGCGACCCCATGAAGGAGGCGACAGCGTGAACATGATTCTTTTGGGACCTCCCGGCGCGGGCAAGGGCACGCAGGCGCAGGTCATCTGCGCCAAGCTGGGCATCCCCCAAATCTCCACGGGCGATATGCTCCGCGCCGCCATCGCGG
>JARKQO010000191.1 GCA_029974855.1 Eubacteriales bacterium | reverse complement strand
CGTCCTGGATGATCTGCTCCTGGGGCAGGGCGTTCAGCACGTGGCTTAAGGTGGAGAGGGCATAGTAGCGCTGGTCCCAAAATTCAGGCTCCGTGGCCAGCATGGCCACGTCCAGCCGCTCCAGGGCAGCGGATACCTCCTCCTGGGGCAGGTTCATCAAAGGCACCATGGGGTTGCTGGTGAGCACATAGCCCCGAGCCCCCAGGGGATACTGGTATCCCTCCCGGGTGATGAGGATCTTCTTTCCCTGGGGCACCTGGCTGGCGGCGGCCATCAGCAGGCCGTAGCGCTCCAAAAAGCCGTTGTCCAGCAGCGTCTGGGCGTCCTCCATCACATCCCGGCTGTAGCGGTAGAAGCTATTTGCATACCCGGTCTGCCGGGTGCCCTGGACAAAGGCCCCCAGGCACAGGCAGGCGCACAGCAAGGCCGGAAGCCTCCTCCAGGTTTCCCGCAGGCCGGCGGCCCGGGCGACCCGGGCCAACAAGCCAGGGCCAGGGCCCAGCCGCCCCAAAGCGGCTTTCAGCCATGCCGTCAGGCTGGGCCAGGCCTCCTCCAAGGCTGCCAGGGCCGCGCAGATCGCCGCCGCCGCCCACATGAACCACTGCAGGGTGTAGCGCTGCATGGCAAGGAAGGAGCCGGAGAAGCTGTACAAGGAGGTATCCAGCAGGCCGGTCATGGGGGCCAAGGTGCACAGGGCCAGCAAGGAGGCAAAGGCCAAAACTTCGGCGGTGTGCAAGAACCCCTGGGCATGGAGGCCGGATGGCCGGCCCCCTCCCGGCAGCGCCCTTTTGGAGGAAGCCCTTTGCCAGAGCAGGTAGCCCACCGCGCACACCAGCCCCGCAGCCCCCAGCCGCAGCCCCCACAGCCCCACAGGGGTGGCGTAGGCCATCACAATATCGTGCTGGGCCTCCCAAAAATTCAGGCGCCGGGTGGTGATCTCCAGCTTATATTCCCCCGTCATATAGGCGCTATACCAGGGGGCCGAGGTGTAGGTGGTCATCAGCCGCCAGGGGGACATTTCGCCCCAGCGGGCGTAGCACCACAAATTCCCGGCAAAGCCCGCCACGGTTCCGGCGGCGGCGGCCAAAGCCAACCCCATGGAGCCTAGCAGCTCCCGACCGCTTTTGCCCGTTTGGGACAGCAAAGCTCCGTACCACCGGGCCAGCACCCAGGCCACCACGATGAAGGGCAGCACCACAAAGCACACCACATGGGCGCTCATCACCACAAAGCACAGGACGGCGGTAACTGCCAGTTTCCCAGCCATCCTCCAAAGGCCGCCGCCCGGGGAAAGGCCCGCAAAGTACAAGGCGGCCACCATCAGGGCCAGAATGCGCCAGATGTCCCGGGGGGCGGAGGCGGCGGAGAAAAACAAATCCGGCACCAGGTTCAGCAGCAGGGCTCCTAGCAGCACCCAGCGCCTGCGCTGGCGGCACAGCGCCATCAGCAAGGCCAAAATGGCCATGACCATGGTAAAATTCAGCATCCCTACCCCACAGAGCATGGGCTTGTCGTAGGGATAGCCCATATGGCCCTCCGGGGCGTGCATCAAGCCCTGGACCATGTATAGTTCCAGGGAGGGGAAGTGGCTGTGGCCCCGGAAATGGCCCACCGTCTCCTCCTTTTCCAGCAGCTTACCCAAATCCCGATCCTGGGTGTAGCGCAGGGCCAAAGCCATGTACTCCCCGCTGTCCGCGGCGTTGGCGGCGTTCATGCTGCCCAGCATCCTCACGCAGGGGGGCAGCAGCAGCAAAGCCATGGCCAAGGCAAAGCACAGGGACACCAAGGCGGGCTTGTCTAAGGTACACAGCCGCTTCCCAAAGGCCATAGCCTTGGAAAGAGAGGATACCAAAGCCTTACGGCCGGCGATCAGGGTCCCCAGCAGGTACAGGGCCGCCACAGCGGGCAGCACGCCGATGTACACCAGTTGCGGGGCCTGGGGCCAAAGGGCCGCCAGCCCCAAAGTCCACAGGTATTGGACCAAGGGGGCGCAGGCCGCCCCGGTGAGAAAGGAGATTACGGGCCCCTTTTTGCCCCAAAATCCCCTTCGGGCAAAGAGCGTGCCCAAGGCCAGCATCTGCAAGCCATAGCTGAGCAAGTACAGGTTGCGCCAGCCATTGCCCACGTCCAGCCAGGTGGTCCCTAGCAAAGCCTTCCACAGGGCGGCAAGCTCCGTCATCATGTCCTTTTTCTCCCGGCCTGGGCCAGCCGTTCCGTTTCTTCGATAAAGTATTGGTTGATATCGATCTTTTCCGCCAGAAGCTTTGCCTGCTTCTTCCGGCCCTTGGCCTGAAGGTCCGGGTCCTGGAGCAGCTCCCGGGCCTTCTCCGTGGCCCTTTCGTAGCGGTCCTCCCCCTCGTTGAAGGGGTAGAGCAACTCATAGCGCTGGTGCATCTCCCGGGTGGTGCCGGAGACGATGGGGTTCACGTACAGGGCGTGGGTGCCCAGCACCGCGCTTTCGCTGGCCATGGTGGCCCCCTCGCTGTACACCAGCCGGGCAAAGGCCAGCACGTGGTGAACCAAGGCGTAGGGAGTGCGAAGGCGGTAGGGTTCCAGGCTCCGGGGCAAGGTCCCCTCGTCGCTGACGTAGACCTTGCCGTATTCTTCAAAGCGCTTTACCAGGGCCTCCTTGCCCTGGGCATCCAGGCCCCGCTTGCCCACATCGTGGCTGGCGTTCCAGGCCACAAAGCGGAGGATCACATAGGGCTCGTCCGGGTTAAACCCCGCCTCCCGCAGCACCTGCCTGTCCGGGGTGAACACGGAGGGATGGAGGTAAAACAGCTCCTTGTAGGTGTTCAGCCGCTTTTGCTTGGGGCCCAGGTCCGTCAGAAAGGTGGTGGGGGTCAAAATCTCGGTGGAAAAAACCTTGCAAAGGCGCAGGCTGAATTTGCTCACCTCGGTATCCTCATACAGCAGGTGGGGCCTGCGGCCCACCCAGGCGGCAAAGGCCTGCATGGGGGAGGCCCGGCCGATGTGCACGTCCGGCTTCCAGCGGAGGCTTTCCCAAGTGAAGCGGACGGAAAGCCACAAAAACAGGAAGCCCTTTTGCACCAAATTGGTGCCCGTGGTGCCCGCGCAGAGCCGGTAGGGAATGCCGTAGCTCTTCAGCAGCTCCGTATCCCCGTCCTTTTCCACGGCCAAGGTGAGCACCTCATGCCCCTGGGCCCGGAGCCTTTGCACGATATGGTGGAACTGGTGCACCCAGGCGGGGTGCTCAATGGTCAGCAAAATTCTCAACGGTACAGTACCTCCGTTTTTTCGTCGGGCTGGATGGGGGCGGCCTTGCGCACCTCGTAGAGAATGCGGTTTTCATTGCGGTTGATGCGCACCATGCTCTCCATGGCCACCCCAAAGGAGAACATCAAAATGGAGATCAGCAGGCAGAAGGCGGCGATAAGCCCCGCGAAGATGTAGCCCGAAAAATAGCCCAGTGTCAGGTAATGGATCAAAAACATCAGGCCGAAGATGGCCGTGGGCACCAAAAAGAGGCCGCCCAGCATCCCAAAGAACTTCATGGGATAGTAGTCCCGCATCAGCCCCAAAATGATGCTGCTGGTCTTTTGCAGATAGTTGAAGATGCTGCCCGCCACCCGGCTCTTGCGCTCGGGGAAGTAGGTGACGTCAATGGGCACCTCCTCCATGGCGAGATTTTGGAAATGAAAGCTGATGAAGGATTCCTGGGTATAGGTAAAGCGGCCGTAGAAGTTGATTTTCAGCAGCGTTTCCCTGCTGTAGGCCCGAAAGCCGCAGCTGACGTCGGAGAACCGCTGGCCGCAAAGCCTGCTGATGAGGCCGTTCATCCGGGCATTGCCCCAGCGCTTCACCGGGGGCATGTGCCGGATCTCCTTGCCGCTCAAAAACCGCGAGGCCGTCACAAAATCCGCCTTTTGCCTCAAAATGGGTTCCACCAGCCGGGCGATGTCCGAAGGGTTGAACTGGCCGTCCCCGTCCATGTTCACCATCACGTCATAGCCGTGGTCCAGGGCAAAGTCCACGGCGCTGCGAAAGGCCTGGCCCAGCCCCTTGTTGTGCTTGTGGCGGATCACCGTAGCCCCTGCCGCGAACGCCAGATTGGCGGTGTCGTCGGTACTGCCGTCGTCCACCACCAGCAGGCGCACAAAATCAAAGCCCTGGTAGGACTTGGGAATGGAGGCCAGCACCTCCCCGATCTTTTCGGCCTCGTTGAAGCAGGGCAGTGCAATCAAAAGTTTCACGTGGCTGTCTCTCCCTTTTTTTCGTTAGCCTGGCTATGAGGCCTGGCCCTTGGGCCGCGCGGCCCCGGGGGCGGGCTCCCGGAGGGCCTGGGCGCACAGGGCCAGCAGCGGCACAGCGCAGTAATACAGCGGCAGGGCATAGCGGAGATAGCCGTTCACCGCCGACAGCAGGCAGCCCAGCAGCGCGAACAGCGCCGGAAGGGCGGCGATGGCCAGGCTCTTTTTGCGGCTTTGCAGCAGCGTTACCAAAGCGAACAGCGCGATCCAGCCGTAGAGCCCGGGGGCAATAGCCAGTCGGAACAGGGGCTGGCCCATGAGGCGGTCTATGACCCTTTCCAGCGGCTCCATCCGGGGGGTGATGGCAAAATCCATGACCCCCTTCAGCTCCTTCCTGCGGCCCTCCTCCCCGTTGATCAGCGTGGGCTTGATCACCGACACATAGCCCGGATACAGGTAGCCGTAAGTGTTGTGGAAAAACGCGCTGAAGTACGTGGCGGGGTGCTTTGCCCCCAAGGAAAGCCAGGTTTTCCAGAACGCGGCCTTCTGGGCCGGGGTGGCCTCTGGCCTCCACAGGTTCTTGACGGGATCGCTGAGCTCGCCGTTGTATTCCTTTTTCAGGCTGTCCAGCTCCAGCACCCCGTCGATGACGGCCCGCTCCTCCTCCGTGAGGGCTTCCGGCGCCGAGGCCACAGTGCGCGCCACCTGCTGCACAGGCACGGAGTAATTCTCGGTTTCGGGCATGGGCAAAGGCTTCATCAGCGGAACCAGCACCAGGTTCAGTCCCCCCCAGGCAAGAGCCACAGCCGCCAGCGCGGCCAGGGGCATGCCCCAGGGCCTTCCCCGCCGCCTCCGGCCCGTGACCAAAGTGTACCCCAGCAGCAGCGCCAAAGCCAGCAAAGCCAGGTATATCCCCGGGTTGCGGAGCAGCACCAGCAGCGCGGCGGAAACGCAAAGGCCCACCCCATACCGCCTGGGCAAGGGCTGTTCCCCGGGCTGCCGCAGCGCCCGCCACACCATCAGCATAAAATACAGCACAGCCGTGGCAAAATTGGCATCCTTGCCGATGCAAAAGGCATACAGGGGAAAGATGGGGCACAGGGCAAAAAAGCCCAAAGCCAAAGCATTCACCCACCGGGGCGAGCCCGCCTGGGCCAAGGCCCGAAGGGTGTAGGCGAACACCAGGGCCATCAGCAGCGCCTGGACGCAGCAAAACGCCGCCACCGCCGCGTCCGGCCCCAAGGGCAGGCTGAAGGCTCCCAGCAACAGGGTCTGGAAGAGGGGATTGCCTGCGGAAAGGGGCTGAAGCCCATGGATTTGCTTCAGCTGGGTCACGCTGTCGTTGCTGACCATGCCCGGAAAAAGCAAGGCATAGTAAGGGAGCCAGCAAAGCAGCAGCAGCGCCGCCAGGGCCCATACGCCCCAGGGCCTTTGGGCCAGCCGGGTCAATAGGGATTCCCCTGGAGCCGCCCGGTCAAGGCCGGAAAACGGCGAATCGCCCCTGAGGGCCCTTTGCAGCAGCGCCATGGCCCCGTAATACAGGGGTACGCGCCCGGCAAAATACAGCAGGGCCTTGATTTTCATCTCCAAGCTCCGGGTCAGCAACTCCGCGGTGCCCAGCAGCGCAAAGCTCTGGGCCAAGGTGGCCATCCCCGCAAACAAAAGGGACAGCAGCCACAGGCCTCCTTGGGAAAACGCCCTTTTTTCGCGGCAAAGAACACCGTACCCCCAAAACAGGGCCAGGGCCCCCAAAGCCCAAATCCCGGCAAAGGGCTCAACGCGGAGGATCTCCCCCGCCGGGGCGGTGAAGTCCACCCCCAGCGCCGCCAGGGACAGAAGGGCCAGGGCCGCCGCCAGCACTTTCACCGGGAGGCGGGCACGCATGGCTCATTCCTTCTTTCGTACAGCTTGGGCATGGCGTTGACCCCCGCGATGACCTGGTCAAAATCCAGGCCCACGGTGTCGAAATACCACCGCAGGGAAGCCTCCCGGGGCCGGTTCTCCTCCCGGACCAGGCCAAGGGCTTCCTCCCGGCCCAGCATGCCCTGGCGGATCTGGTTGCTGCGCAGGGTATCGTTCTCGGTGAAGCCCGCCACGGTATAATAGATGTAGTTGTAAAACGCCGCCGTGCCGTCCCCGATGCGCCAGGTGGTGGGGCAGTCCGGGGCCAGCTCCCAGCCGTATTGGTGCAGCAGCACATCGTTCACGGTGTTTTCGTCCCACATGATGTAGTGGTACAAATCCAGCTGCTCCTGCTTGATGCTGTAAAAGGAGAAAAACGCGTCCGCCGTGTCCGGGAGGGAGCCGTTCAGGTAGGCGGGGTTCCGCAAAAACTGCCCCAAATAGTAGGATAGCAGCTTCGCCTTGCCCTTGCCGGTGAGGGAGTAGATCCTCTGGGCCTGAAAGTTGGGCTCCACCCCGCAAAAGCCGGTTTTGAAATCGGTTTTCTCAAAGGGGTTCACCCCCAAAAACACCAAAGGAATCCCCCTGTCCGTGGCCACCCGGTTCACATGGCGGAAAAACTGCTTGTCCCCGGCCATAAACAGCGGAATGATGCCCAAATCCGGCTTTTTCAGCCAGGCCTGGATGTTTTTGCGGATGTTCTCCCGCTTTTGCGGGATGTTGGCCCGCACCAGCACCTGCTCCACCCCCAGGGCTTCACACATGCGCCGCTGGTTGCTCTCCGCCTGGGGGGTGGACATGCCCCAGTCGTAGGTAAAAGCGATGGGGTTCATGCCCAGCACCTTCTTCACATAGTGCAGCGCATAGCTGGAATCCCGCCCGCCGCTGAACATGACGATGCAATCAGGCCCGCCCTTTTTCCGCAGGGGCTCCGCCACCTGCCGCAGCCTTTCCTCCCCCTGGACCTTCACCTTGGAAAAGTGGTGGCAGTAGTTGCATACCCCTTCCTCGTCAAACCGGATGAAGGGAAAGGTTTCCGGAAGCAGGCATTTGGTGCAGCGTTTCAGCCGCAGGATCTCTTCCCTGTTGTTTTCCAAAGCAGCGGCCATCCTGAAGGCCCCCTTCTTCCTTTTGAATACACCCATTCTAAAGGAAAGACCCTCGAAAATCAAGAGAAGATGGCGAAAAGCGCCGGCTTGCCAAACCCGCCCTTTTGCCGTATCATGGGGAAGGCTCAATTTGGAAGGAGGCGCACTTCATGGAGGAGATCGTCCGGTGTACCCGATGTGTAATGGACAATGCTTCCGATTCCACCATCCGCTTTGACGGACAGGGGCGCTGCAATTACTGCGCCAAGGCCCTGGCCGAGAGGGACACCCTCTATTTTCCCAACCAGGAGGGGGCCCGGAAGCTGGACGCTTTGGTGGAAACCCTGAAAAAGGAGGGCCAGGGCAAGGAGTTTGACTGCGTCATGGGCCTATCCGGGGGCCTGGACAGCAGCTACCTGCTGTATCTGGGGCATCAGAAGGGCCTGCGGATTTTGGGCGTGCACATCGACGACGGCTTTGACACCGACATCAGCAAGGGAAATTTGAAGAAGCTGGTGAAGGCCACGGGCATCCGCTACGTGGTGGTGGCCCCGGACGGGCCCCAGTTTTACGGCCTCAGCAAGGCCTATATGAAGGCCGGGGTGGCCAATTTGGCCGCGCCCCAGGACAATGTGCTGTTTGCGGAAATCTACGCCCTGATGCGGCAAAAGAAGATCAAATACTTCCTCAGCGGGGGCAACTGGGCCCTGGAGTGCATCCTCCAACAGGGCAACACCCACACCGCCGCCGACCTGGTGAACATGAAGGACATCAACCGCCGCTTCGGGGACACCGGGCTGGACAAGCTCAAGTTCCTCTCGGCCTATCAACGGGTATGGGATGAGTTCGCCCTGGGCATCCAAAGCCCCCGGCCCCTGAACTATATCGATTACAACAGGGCCAGGGCCTTTGCGGAGCTGAAGGAGTTCTGCGGGTTTGAGTACTATGGCAGCAAGCATCTGGAAAACGTGTTCACGGCCTTTGTGCAGTTGGTGTGGTTCCCCCAAAAGTTTGGGGTGGACAAGCGCACCTCCCATTTAAGCAGCATGATCGTAAGCGGGCAGATGACCCGGGAGGAAGCCCTCCAGGAGCTGGCCCTGCCTTTGTACGACGAGGCCATGATGGCGGGCTACATCGCCCAGATCAAGGAAAAGCTGAAGATTTCCGACCGGAAATATGAGGAGATCATGGCTGCCCCCGCCCATGAGCATACCGAGTACCGGACCGACCCCCTGCTGGTGGTGGCCCGGTGGCTGCGGATGGGGCCCAAAAAAAGGTAACGGCCACGGTTCGGGCCCAGGCGGCCCCGGGCCGTTTCCCTTGGAAGGAAGGCATCTGCTTTTGAAGAAACCGGACTGGAAAAAATTGGCCTCCTGGGCCCTGATGCTGCTCCTGCTGGGGCTGCTGGCGGTTTATGTGTACCAAAACCGGGCGGACATGGAGAAGCTGCTGCGGCTGGACGGGGCCACCGTGGCGCTGCTGGTGGCCCTGGCCCTGGGCAGCGCGTTGGTGAACTGCGTGTACCATCTGGTGATCCTGCGGACCTATGGGCTGCCCTTGGACCTGACGGATTGGATGGGGGTGGTCAGCGTCAGCAACGCCATGGCCTATGTGCTGCCCCTGCGGGCGGATTTGGTGTTTTCCGCGGCCTACTACAAGCGGGTAAAGGGCCTGGCCTATACCAAGTCCGTCAGCATGGCTGCGGGCAACATCGTGTTCGGGGTGGCCTTTTCCTTGCTCCAAATCCTGGTGGCCTTGCTGTGCGTGGGCTTCCTCCAGGGCCAGTGGCCCGCCACCCTGTGGATCCTCTGGGTCCTGGGCACGGCGGTTTTGGGTGCCTTTACCGCCTTTTCCCTGTGGGTGCCGGGGAAGAACCTGCCGATTCTGCAAAGATACCGCTTGCTGCGGGATGTGGTGGAGGGCTTTAACGCCTTGCTCCGGAACCGGGGGATGCTTTGGCGGCTACTGGGCTGCCTGATAGCGAACAACGTGATCCAGCTTTTTCTGTACCAGGTCTGTTTTCAGGCCATGGGCCTGCCGGTGACCCTCTACGAAGCCCTGTTTTACAACAGCGTCAGCTGGCTGGCCAGCATCGTGGCCATCGTGCCGGGGAACATCGGCATCAAGGAGGGGATCATGGGGGCGGCCACGCTGCTGATGGGGACCCTGTT
>JARKQO010000181.1 GCA_029974855.1 Eubacteriales bacterium | reverse complement strand
CCCTCACCTCAGCATCACCGTCAAATTGCCCACCACCAGCATCTGGGCCACCAGCAGCATGAACATGGCCCCCACGCTCAGCTCGATGATGAACAGCAGCGTGTACACCCCGGAGAACTCCCCGATGCACTGGCTCAGGGGAGAATCCGCCACAGGCTCCAGCACCGCAGCCGTGGCGCTGTACAAAAGCAAGGTACACACCGTTTGGAGCATGGGCCCCACCAAGGTGCCCAGCAGCAAAAACAGCCCCAGAATCCCCACCGCGTTTTTGATGAGCAAAGAGCAGCCCACCAAAGTATCCACCGTATCCGCGAACATGCCCCCCACGATGGGAATGAAGTTGTCGATGGCGTACTTGGCCGTACGGATGCTGACCCCGTCCACCGCCGCCGAGCCCAGGCCCTGCACCATCATCACGCCGATGAACACGGTGAAGCCAAAGCCCAGGGTCCAGTGGGCCACCTGCTTCATGAGCTTGCAAAGCCGGGTGATGCGCAGGTTTTCGCACAGGCTGCCCACCATGGTCAGCACCCCCAGGCCCATGGCAAAGGGCAGCGTGACGTTTTGCAGCAGCGTGGTCATGGTGCCGCTGGCCGCCACCACCGCCGGCTGAAAGAACGCGGCGCTGGCCTTGCCTCCCACGGCCACCAGCAATGTCACCAAGAAGGGGAAAAGCGCCTGCATGGTGCTGGCCATGCCGCTGATGGCGGCCTTGGCCAGCTGGGCGTGCTCGTTCATGTCCGCCACCAGAAAGCCCAGCACCAGCAGCATCCCCGCGTAATTGCACGCCTTGGCCACAAACTCCCGTCCCAGGGAGGCCCGCAGGTGGCTCAGCACCCCCAGCAGCAGCGCCGGGGCCAGCAGCCGGGTCATGCGCCACAGGCTGTTTTGAAAGGCCCCCGCAGCCTTGCGGATGAGCCAGTTCCACAGGGCCGGACCGTCCAAAATGGTCCGGCCGCTGGTGAGGGCCTGCAGAAGGCCCGGCACGTCCGCGGGCAGCAGGTCCTGCTCCTGGGCCACCCGGACCAAAGCCCCCAAATCCATGGAGGAGAGCTGGTTGCCCACCACCTCCTGGAGGGATTCCGCTCCAGCCCCTCCAAGGGAAAGGACCCCCGGGAAGCCCCCCCAGGGCAGCCCCAGCCAAAGCAAGGCCGCCAGCCCCAGCGCCGCCACAGCCCGCCTCATGGAACCAGCTCCAAAATCATCTCCAGCAGGCTCAGCAGCATGGGGGCGGCCATCAGGAAGATGGCTAGCTTCCCCGCTAAGGCCACCTTCATGGCCAGGCCGTTCTCCCCCAGATCCGCGCAGGTTTGGGAGGCCAGCTCCGCCGTGTAGGCGATGCCCAGCACCTTCAGCAGCATGCTTAAATACCCCTGGTGCAGCCCGCTGAGGGAGGCCAGCCGGGCAAAGATATCCTGGAGCCCCCTGGCGCTTTCCAGGGCCGATACCAGCAGCATCACCCCCGCCGCCAGGGCGCAGAGGCTCGCCATCTCCGGCTGCTGCTGCCTCACCACCATGCACAGCAAAGCGGCGGCCACCGCCAGACCCGTCCATTGCCACAGCGCCATGGCCTAATAAAGCTGAAAGATGCTCTTGACGCTGGAGAGCAGCTGGGCGATCAGCTCCACCACCATAAACAGCGCGATCACAACCCCCACCACGGTGGTCAGGGTCGCCAGCTCCTCCCGCCCGGCGCGGGTCAGCACCTGGTGGATCACCGCCACCACCACCCCCAAGCCCGCCAGCTTGAACAGCAAATCCACTTGAACCATCGTTTCATCTCCCCGCTTCCCTACCACAGGGCAATGCCCACCATCAGCCCTCCCAGGGCCCCCAGTTGGGCGTAAAGCTTCCCGGTTTGCTCCGCCTTGGTCCTGGCCTTTTGCGCCAAGGGCTCAAAGCGCTTTTGGGCGGCGGTGACAGCCTGGAGCCGCATGGCCGCCGAGCCGCTGCCCAACTGGCGAAACAGCAAAGCCAGATGGGTTTTCTCCTCCCCCTGTTCTCCGGGGATGGGGTGGGCTTCCCGGGCCGTCCCGTAGGCCTGGGCCAATGTCATAGAAGGGGCGGCTTGGATGGCCTTGCCCGCGTGCAGCAGCCTCTCCCGCACCTGGGCGGCGGTCCCCCGTCCCGGCAGGCCTTGGGCGGCCTGATACAGCAGCTCCCCCAAGGGCAGGCGTTCCTCCCGCAGCAGCAGTCCCATGGCCTGGAGGGCATCCCCCCAGGCTTCCAGGGCATGGAGGCGGTCATGGCAGCGGCCGCGCAGCAGCAGCCCCACCCCCGTGCCCGCCGCAAAGCAGGCGAAGGCCCCCGTGACCCCCAGCATCAGGCGTTTCCTCCCCGGTCCATCAGCACGGGCTGCAGCTGGTGATCGTAAATTTCCGCCACGGTTCCGGCCCTGCGGGGGTCCATCACCACATAGAGGGAAAACACATGGTTTTGCATCAGGTGGTACAAAGCGCTGCGCTTGCCCAGGCCTTCCACCTCCCCGCCGTGGACGCTGGTGAGCACGCTGACCCCGCTCTGGGCCGCCTCCAGCACCGCCATGGCGTCCACCATGCCCCCCAGCTCGTCTGTGACCAAGGCCTGGGGGGCCATGCCCCGCAGCAGCCAGCGAAGGCCGATCTCCTTGGAGGCCCCGTCCAGCACATCCGTGTTCTCCCCCACGTCCAGCTGGGGTACCCCCCGGCTCATGGCGGCCAGCTCGCTACGCTCGTCCACCATGGCCATGCGCAGTCCCCCGTCGGAAAGCTGGCGGCAGGCATCCCGCAGCAGCGTGGTCTTTCCGGTGCCCGGCAGGCCCAGCACCAGCATGCTTTGCACCCGGCCCTGGGAATCCATGAGGTAGGGCATCACCGGGTCCGCCACCCCGGGCCATTGGCCCGCGATCCGCACGCACAGGCTGGAGATGTCCCGCAGGGCGCGGATGGCGCCCCCCTGGGGGATCACCCGGCCGCAAAGCCCCATGCGGTGGCCCCCCCGCAGGGTCACGTAGCCGTGCCGCTGCTCGTCGGCCCTGGCATAGAGGGCATGCTCGCTGAGGGACTCCGCGATGGCGTTCACCTGGTCTTGGGCTGTCACCAGCGCGCACACCTTGTCCCCCGCGCCGGTCACGATCCGCACGGGCCGGTTGGCCCGGAACCGGATTTCCCGGGCCTCCCCCGCCGGGAGGGCAGCCAGGGTTTTGGATACGCTTTTGGGAAGGCACAGGGAGAAAAAGTTGAGGGTTTCCTGCCAGGTCATTGGGCATCGCCCCTTTCGCCGTAAAGTGGGGAAGCGTTCCCCTTCTTATTCAAACAGGATGATACCGATGGCCTTGTAAAAGGCGGCGTCCACGTGCTCCCCGTCGGGCAGGCCCAGGTCCTTGCGGGCCTTGCGCACCGCCTTGGCCGTTCCCCCCCCGTACAGCCCATCCGAGGAGCCGTAATAATACCCCAGGGCCCGCAGCTTGCTCTGCACCGCCGCCACATGGGAGCTGCGCTGGCCTGGGGCCAGGGGCTTGAGGGAGGTATCCAAAAGGCCGTAAGGCCCGCCCTCCAGCACCACCTTGGCCCCGTTGGGCACCTTGGCGTACAGGGATTCGCTGTCCCCCACAAACATGCGGATGCAGCCATGGGAGGCGTTGCTGCCGATGGAGGAGGGCCTGTTGGTACCATGGATGCCGTACACCCCCCAGGGCACGTTGAGCCCCAAAAACCGGGTGCCAAAGCCCCCCAAATCCCCGGAGAACCGGTGGCTGATCCGGTATACCCCGATGGGGGTAGGGGTTTCGTAGGTGCCCGTGGCGATGACGTAGCGCCGCACCACCTCCGCGCCCTTGTACAGGGACAGGCTCTTGCTGTGGAGGCTCACCCAAATCCAGTAACCCTCGGGCACATTGGCCCGCTGGGCCGCCAGCCTGGCCGCGTCGGGCTTCTCGCTGGCCCCACCCGCCCCCAGCCACAGGTTGGCAAAGCCCATCAGGCAGCAAAGCAACCCTGCGGCCCATCGCCTCCCCCTTGGCATCCCCGATCACACACCTTCATCCGCCGTTGTTTTCACAAGGTATGCGCCCGGGGCCGGGGGTATGACCGGGGGGCGACGCCCGCCGGCAGCCCCGGCGGGGGGAAAGGAAAAGAGCCTGTCACAGCGGGTTTCATTCCCGCGTGTGACAGGCTCCGGGTCTTGGGGTGAGGCGATGGGGCCCCTACCTTATGAACATCATCAATGCGCCGCTCCCGGCGAACCCGCCGTCAGCCGTTCCCCATTAAATCCGCTTTTTGGTCATGTAGGTATTGAACATCACCGCGAAGAACATCAGTCCTCCGTTGATGACATATTGCAGATACTCGTTGACGTTCAGCAGCGTCATGCCGTTGGAGATCACCCCTGTGAACAAAACGCCGATGAGGGTGCCCCAAATGGTACCAATACCGCCCAGCATGCTGGTGCCGCCGATGACCACCGAGGAGATGATCTGGGTTTCCCAGCCCCGGCCAAAGCCGAAAGTGGCGGAGCGCACCTGGGCGGAGTTCATCATGCCCCCCACCACGCACATCACCTGTACCGCGCACATCACGAACATCCGGGTGCGGAACACGTTGATGCCGTTCAGGCGGGCCGCCTCGGCGTTGCCGCCCACGGCGTAAATCTTGCGGCCCAAATCCGTCTTTTCCGTGATGAACCAAAACAGGAAGAACACGGCGATAAACACCAACGCGGGAAAGGGGATGCCCGCCACCTTGCCAACGCCGGTGAATACATACCACTGGGGAAAGCTGTTCACGATGGGGAATCCGCCGCAGATGATGGCCGCCAGGCCGTACATGATGTTCAGGTTCGCCAGCGTGATGATGAAGGAGGGCATGTTGAACTTCTGCCGGGCCCAGGCATGGAAGCAGCCCATGCCCACCGCCACGGTGATGGCCACAACCAGGCCCACCGCCGCGCCGTACTCAATGGGCATAATCCCCGCATCCGCCAGGCTTTTGGACACATAGGCGGTGATCACCGCGCACAGTGCCACCTGGGAGCCCACCGACAGGTCGATCTCCCCGGCCAAAATCACCAGGCACATGCCGTAGGCGATCACGCCCTTCATGGCCACGTTCCGCAGGATGTTTAGCAGGTTGTTCACCGTGAAAAACGCCGGGGAACCCAAGCCTAGCGCCACAATCAACAGAAGCAGCAGCAGCTCGATCATATGATCCAGAATAAAATTGTTGGTTTTCCGATTGGAAAACAGCGCCATTTTGGGCTTCTTGTATTGCTGAATCATACCGGTACCCCTCCCATGCAATATGCGTACAACTCTTCAATGGAGACGTTTTCGGGGCTTACCTCCCCCACGATCTTCCCCATATGCATAATCAAAATCCGGTGGCATACCTCCAGCAGCTCCTCCAGCTCCGAGGAAACGAAGATGCTGGACACACCCTTGCGGGACTGCTCCCACATGATTTGGAAAATCTGCTGCTTCGCGTTTACGTCGATACCCCGGGAGGGCTCGTCATACATCATAATTTTGGGCACGGTATTGAGCCAGTTGCCGATGACCACCTTTTGCTGGTTGCCGCCGGACAGGGCATTGGTGCAGGTCATGAGGGACGGCACCTTGATCTCCAGATCCTCCACCTGCCGGTCCGCGAACTTCTCCCGGCGCTTTCGGTTGATCACATGGCGGTCGGAAATTTTATCCAGGCTGGCATAGCACAGATTGTCCCGCACGGAGTGGATCAAAATCACGCCCTGGCTCTTCCGCTCCTCCGGGGTGAGCCCCACCCCCAGCCGCTTCATGGCGACGGGGTTGGCCTTGGGGTCCACCCGCTCCCCTTCCACGCACACTTCCCCCTGGCAATAGGGGTCGGCCCCAAAGATGCAGCGCAGCAGCTCCGTGCGGCCGGACCCCAGCATGCCCGCGATGCCCAGCACCTCGCCCCGGCGCAGCCTAAAGGAAACGTTCTCAAATTTATCCTTGCGGGTGAGCCCCCGGACCTCCAGCACCGTTTCCTCCTGCACCGTCAGGTCCTCAGGCCGGGTCTTCACCTCGACATTGCCAAACATCATGTTGATGACAGCCCTGTGGTCCAGTTTGGCCACAGGCTCCACGCCTACCAGCTTGCCGTCCCTCAGCACCGTTACCGTATCGGCAATTTCCCAAATCTCCTGCAGGCGGTGGGAAATATAAATGATCACAACCCCTTGGTCCCGCAGCGTCCGCACCACATGGAACAGGCTTTGGGTCTCGTGCTGCGCCAAAGCCGAGGTGGGCTCATCCAGCATCAGGACCTTAGGGGAAAAGCTCATGGCTTTGACGATTTCCACCACCTGGCACTGCCACATGCTCAGCTTGTAGACCTTCTCGTGGGCGTCAATGTCCACGTTCATACGCCGCAGCAGCTCCTCCGCCTGGCGGTAGGTCTGCTTCCAATCAATGATTTTGCCCTTTTTGGGGAGCCGTCCCAGGTAGATGTTCTCCGCCACGGACAAGTAGGGCACCAGGCTCAGCTCCTGGTACACGGTGGCGATCCCCTGGTCCCGCGCGTCTGTGGGGGATTGAAAATCCAGGGCCTTCCCGTCCAGGAAAAACTGGCCGCTGGTAGGCCGGATGGCCCCGGAGAAAATCTTCACCAGCGTGGATTTTCCACAGCCGTTTTTGCCGATTAAGGCGTGAACCTTTCCGCCTTCAAAGGACACGTTCACGTCCTCCAGCGCACGGGTTCCGGGGTAATCCTTCACGATATGCTCGGTTGTTAATCTGCTCATATCAAAGCCACCCTTGCTAGCACTATGCCCGGGGAGGGCAGCCAGGCCGCTCTCCCCGGGCCACTTGGATTGCCGCGGCTGCTTAGTTGGCCAGGAACGCGTCCAGGCCCGCCACGTCGTTGCGGTTCAGCGGAATACCGGCGATGATGTTGTCCACGCCTTCGCCTTCAAAGGTCTTGCCTTCGATGCGGTTCACCAAAGCCACCACGGTGTTGTAACCGATCTCGTAGGGGTTTTGGGCGGTAACGGCCTGGAGGATGTTGTTGGCATCCTTCAGCAGGCCCACGATCTGCTCGGAGCCGTCCGTGCCGAACACAAATACCTTG
This sequence comes from Eubacteriales bacterium, assembly GCA_029974855.1. The sequence goes on along the minus strand of JARKQO010000181.1, from coordinate 7,655 downwards.
CCCGCCAGGCCGGCGTTGTCCACGGCCATGGTAGAGCCCACGGTGCCGCCGTCATTGGCCGCATAGATGATATCGATGTCGGGGTTGGCGGAGAGCATGTCCCCAGCCTTGGCAACGGCCATATCCTGCAGCCAGGCGTCCTGGTCCGCCACCACCTGGTACTTGATGCCGGCAGCGTCCAGAGCCGCCATGAAGCCGTTCACCCGGTCCGCGGACTGCTCGGGAATCTGGGTCTTAAACTGCACCAAGGCCAGGTTGATGACCTTGTCTGCGGGATAGTTGGCCTGGATGAACTCCACCGCCGCCTGCCCGGTCTGGTTGCAGAAGGTGAAGTTATCGGCGGAGTAGTTGGCCACCGCGAAGGGGAAGCTGTCGATATGGGTGTTGCAGATCGCCACGTGCAGGCCCGCGTCGCTGGCGTCTCCCAGCACTGCGGGGGAGGTGTCGCTGTTCAGGGGAGAGATCGCCACGCCGGCGATGCCCTGGGATACATAGGTATTGATGATTTCGCTTTCCTTGGACTGGTCATTGTTGGTGTTGGCCAGCAGGATTTCATAGCCCAGATCCTTCGCGGCGGCTGCATAGCCGTCGGAGAGCATCTTCATAAACTGGTCTTCCTGGAATACCACACCGGCAATGGTCTTGCTTTGTGCGAGGGCTGCGGAACCCATCACAACCAGCATCAGGGTGAGAAGGATGGCCAAGGCTTTCTTCATGGGAATACCTCCTTATTATTGTACGGCTCCCTGCCGCGGATCCCAACGTTAGGCGGGTTCCTCCCGCAAGTCCCGGATGATTTCATTCATGGCTAAAAACCCTTCCACCGGCACGTAATCAGGGATGGAGTTGCCGGAGCCAAAGGCAAAGCCCCCATGCCCGGCGCACTGGCCCACCACCTGGCGGATATACTCCCGCATCTCCTGGCGGGACAGCCTGCACACCGCGTCGGTGTCAATGCCGCCAAAGTTGCCGATCCTGTCCCCGTAGCGCTTCACCCACTCAGGGAAGGGCGCGATCTGATCCTCGTTGGAGTGCTTGGCGTCAATGCCCGCCACCTGAATCAGGTCCTCCATCACGTCAAAGATGCAGCCGCAGGAGTGAAGCAAAAACGGCTTGCCCGCCTGGTGCACGGCCCCCACGATCCGGCGGTATTGGGGAATGATGTGCTCCCGGATTTCCTCCGGGGGCAGCAGCGTAGTGGACTTAAAGCCCAAATCGTCCCCAAAGCGGCAAACACAGTACATATCGCCGTATTCCTTCAAAAACCGCTGCCAAATGCTTAGGTTGGTATCCCCCACCTTTTGAAACAGCGCGGCGTACAGCTCCGGATCGTCCGCGCGCAGATAGCACAAATCCTCGTACCCCACCAGGTCCTGCACGCATTCAAAGATTCCGTTGCCTACGCCGCCTACGGCCTTCATGCCCCGGGGCATGTTGCGCCCAAGGGCGGCAAACATCCGGCCATACATCCGAAAATACCGGTCGCAGATTTCCTCCCAGGGATATTTGGCAAAGTCCTGGGCGTCTTGGATCACGCCCTTCACATGCTGCCCCAGGGCGCCGCTGCCGGGCATCGCGGGGCCAATACACTCCTCAAAGGAAACCGTGTCGTAGCCCATTTGCCGAAAAAACTCGCAGTATCCCTGAAAAAACCGGTCCAAATCCCGGTCGTCCCCATGGTACAAATCCGCGAAGGAATAGCCCAGCACCGCCTCCATCATGGAGGGATGAACGACATGCTCATACAGCGGAATCCAGGGCGTCTCCACATTCCGGGCCGCCAGCACCAGCCTTTCATAATCCGGCTCAAACAATATCCTTACCTCCAAGCCCTGAAGAAGGCCTCCACATTTTCCAAGGGTACATCCCGGTTGATCTCACTCTGCCCGATGAGCCCTCCGCCGTTCACCCACAGCAGCCGCTTCATGGTGTTGGCGGCCTCCAGTACCTGCTGGGGGGTGCCGTTTGGCAAAATGTTCTGGCGGCTGATCTCCCCCCAGAAGGTGATCTTGCCCGCATAGGCCTGGGCTACCTTCTCCACCCCCATGCACCATAGCTGGCTGTTCAGGGCGTCCACTCCCAGGTCAATAAACTCCGGGTACAGGTCAAAGATGTAGCCGTCGCTATGAAAGAACACCTTTTTTCCGGCGGCCTTGATACGCTGGATCAGCTCCTGGTACAGGGGCTTGAAGACGCGCCGCCAAATCTCCGGGGATACCAGCAGGCTGATCTGGGTGCCCCAGTCGTCCCCAAAGGCGATGGCGTCCACGTCCACCTCCAGCCAGGCCTCCAGGTACGCCCGTATGAACCCCATCACCAAATCGATCATGCGATGGAGCTCCATTTCCTCCAGGGCCAGGTCGCAATACAGCTCCTCGGTGCCCCGCAGGTATTGGAAGCGCTCAAACAGGCTGATCCACCCGCCGATGAGGAACTTGCCCTTCTGCCGCTCCCGGGCAATCTGGGCCCTGAGCTGGGGCAGGTGCGCTTCCCATTCCCGCTGAAACCGCGCGGTGGGGGCCACGTACCCTTCCATGGCCTCGTACTCCCTAAAGACCGGCTTTTTCACCTCGCCAATCACGCCGGGCTGAATGTTGCTCCACTCGCTTCCCCAGGGGTCCACAAAGCGGCCCGGCTGGTAATACTCCGGGGTGAAGCCATGGTCAAAGGGGCCCACCAGCTGGGTAATGTCCGTTTCGTTCCGCTCCAGGATCGCTTCCAGCCTGGCCCCATGCTCCAAGCGGGCGGCGGGCAGGATCCACAAATCCACAGGCATCCGGTCTACCCCGCCAAAGGATAGCGTTTGGAGAATCCGCTCGCGCCCGGTCATGCCTGCTCACCCGCTTCCGTGTAGATTCCCTCCTGCTTCCATACGCTGTGCATCAGCTCGTAGCGCTCCACAGCCAGGCCCGTATAGGCGCAGTTGGAGGTGGAGAATACATAGCCGTAGCCCGGCATCCCCTCCCGCAGGGACCGCCGCGTGTCGGCGATCAGGTCCTCTTCCGTTCCGGTTTGCATCAAGCCGCAGTTCACATTCCCAATGAGGCATACCTGCTGGCCATACAGCCGCTTGGCTTCCGCCAGGCTCACGCCCCCTTGGGGGTCCAAGGAATGCACCGCGTCGGGCTTGCAATCCACAATCATATCCAAAATGGGCATCACGTTGCCGTCGGTATGCTTGATGGAATAGTAGCCGCAGGAGCGGTAGTGGGCCAGCACATCCCGCAGGTAGGGCTGCACAAACTCCGCAAACAAATCCCGGGTGTAAAAGGGGTTGGCGTTGAAGCAGTAATCCGAGCAAAGGGCCCAGCCATCCAAAAGGCCTTGGTGCCTGGCCATTTCATCGCAGAGCCGCAGGGCAAAATCGAACCGCTTCTTGGTCTTTTCATGCACCAGCTCCGGCTGCTCATACAGCTGGGCGGAGAACTCCATCATGGTGTCTCCGGTGGGAATGGGCAGCGTGGGGTCTCCATGGATCATGAGAAAATACTTGTCCCCGGACAGCTCCCGAATGGTTTCCAAAATCTCCCGGGTGGCCTGGATATCGTCCGGCAGGTCCCCGATGGGGCTGGGGTTGGGGTGGACAAAAATGGCGCTGTGATCGTACTTTTCAGCGATCTCAATATAGCTGAGGGCCATATCCTCCAGGTGCAGCCTGCGCTCGGCCCGGCTCATCTGATACCACTGGGCGTAGTTCCGGTGGCAGGGGTGGACCCTCCCCAGCACCTCCATGGTCAGGAAAAATACCAGCTCAAAATGCGGCACATGTCCCACAATCTTTTCACGCTTCAAAGCGGCAATAAACCTCTCCCTGGGCGTCCTCATATTTCCTTCACCTGCTGCTTCTATCAGATTCCACGTTTGTGTGACTTGATTATAACGTAGCACTTGACATCGTGCATCCAATAACGTATATAGTACAATATCGAAGATTACCCAGAAGGTGGTGAAGGGTATTGACTGCGATCAACTGGGTGGACAAGCCTTCAAACGCTGATGGACGCGTGGTTTTAACCGACGAGCATCTGAAGATTCCCGGCATCCGGATGTTTGGCAAGCATCATACAAAAAAAGCCATTCCTGCATTAAAACCCCACTATCATGAGAATTGCTTTGAAATGACCTATATCTCCCGGGGCAGCCTTCACTTTTCCGTGGATCAGAAGGGCTTCAGCATCTCCGGAGGCGATCTGTTCGTGGCCTTTCCCAACGAAGTGCACGATACCAACTCCCGGCCCATGCCGCTGCATTCCATGTATTGGTTCCAACTGGACGTCAGCGATCCCAAGCGCTTTTTCTACCTGGACAAAAAAGCCGCCCTGGGCATGATTGCCAAGCTGCGGCTGATCAAAATGCGGGTGATCCAACTGGATGAGGAGAAGGCCCACTCCCTCCTCACCCAGGTTTTTACGGATTTCTGCAGCCAATCCCAGCATCAGCGGGATATGGGCGCAACGCTGCTATTGTACTTTCTCTACCTCGTCATTGAAAGCGCCAACCGGCTCCATATGGTATTGCAACCCGACATTGGCCGGGCCGCCAGCTACGTCATCGACCATTTGGACGAGGAGCTCACCATGGAGCGCCTGGCCGCCGTAGCCAACCTGTCCGTGTCCCGGTTTAAGCAGAAGTTCAAAAGCCAGATGGGTCTCCCTCCCCGGGAGTTTGTGAACGGGGAGAAGATGCGGGCGGCGGAATTGCTGTTGCAAGAAGGCAACTCCGTCACCGAAACCGCCATGGAGCTGGGCTTTTCCAGCAGCAATTATTTCGCGGTGGTCTTTCGGCGGCACATGGGCTGCTCCCCGCGGGAATATGTGGCCGCCCGCAAGGGCTAAGGCTCTGCTCTACTTCACAAACCAGCCCCAGGCATGCCACCACTCCACGGCTCCGGCGGAAATGGCGCAGACCCCATACCCCAAAATCAGGCTCACCGCCAGCACGCACAGGGAAATCATGGCGGTCTGGCGAAGCTTCCGGCGGGCCTTGGGGGTCCACTGGGCATGGATGGCCAGGGGCGGTAACGTGACTTCCCCGGATGCCGCGGCCACGCAGTTTCTGTGATACCTGCCGTAGGCCCGCAGCAGCTGCCGGACAAAGACGAACCAGTAGCGGGCCCCGGCTGCGGAAAGCACAGCCAGCGACAGAAGCCCAACAGCAAAGATCACCGCGCAGCCATAGGGGATGTAGGGTATCCAGCCAAAGGGGCTGAGCCCGGCCAGCAGGCAAACGCCCAGAATGGCGCAGGCAATGGTCAGCGCTCCCAAAACCACCCCAAAAGCATAGAGGGTCAGAAAGAAGCAACCCACAAACAGATCGGCAAAGGCCAGCCCCAGATAAGTGACGGCTTTTTTTCCCACCCCGGAGGCCCTTCTGTCCTCGGAGGCGTCATACTGCTGGGCCAGCATGGCCGGATCACCCAGCTTTTTGGCGATTTCCTCTTCGGAATAGCCGTCCCTGAGCTTGAACAAAAAATGCTGCTCATACTCCGCCACAATATCGTCGATATCAGCGATGCCCCGTTCCTGTAACCCCCGGCCCAGCACGGCCATAAACTCATTCTTGGTCATGTTCATCCTCCTCCAATAAGGTTTTCACAGCCTCCACAAACGCAAGCCATTCCCTTTTATCCGAAAGATACTGCTGTCGGCCGAGCTCAGTGAGCCTGTAGTACTTTCTGGGTGGCCCGCCGCTTAACTCCTGCAAATACGCGGTAACCAGCCCGTCGCTTTTGAGCTTGCGCAGGATGGGATACACCGTGCCGTCGGAAATATCCACCTGCCGGGAAATGGATTCCGACACGTCATAGCCGTAGCAATCGCCCCTGGCCAGCAAGGACAGCACGCAGAGCTCGATCACTCCCTTTTTGTACTGTACATTCAATCTTCCCACCTCCTGTAGACATCGAATTGGCACAAAATAATTTAGTACTGCCCTTCGTCTACTATAGAACATAGTATAGTAGTTGACGAAGCATGTCAAGGGGTTTTGCCATTTTTTTCATTCGTATTCATGCCAGTTCCTATGCCGCAAATCCCACAAGGGTATTTCGGCACTTTTTGGAAAAAAACAATCGACTTCTTTCACTTTTCTTGATATGATTCCAACCATAATGCGAATGAGGAGGAATGAGCGTGACCCGATAGGCTCTACCCGGCATTCCCCATGTGAACAATTTGAAAATGGGTTGAGAATATGAAGCTGAAAAACAGTTTTCACGTTTACGCAATGATTACCATTATCTTTTGGTCATTGGCGTATGTGCTGACAAAATTGGCGTTACAGTATTTTACGGCCTTTTCATTGGGCTTTCTTAGATATTTTATCGCTTCCTGCACTCTGCTGATTGTGGCCCTGATCATAAAAATGAAGCTTCCACGCAAAGCCGATTTACCTTGGTTTATGCTGGCGGGAGCGGCTGGCTTTTTCCTGTACATGATTGCGTTCAATAAAGGGCAGCAATCGGTTACCGCTTCCACGGGCAGCGTTGTGATTGCCACGGTTCCCGTGCTTACCGCCTTGCTGGCACGGTTCCTCTGCAAAGAGAAATTGAGCGGCCTGCAATGGCTGGCCATTGCGATAGAATTTGTGGGCGTATGTGTTCTAACCTTGATGAACGGCATTTTTTCCATTAACACGGGGGTGCTATGGCTGTTCTTTGCGGCATTGGCCCTTAGTGCGTATAATCTCTTACAGCGCAAGCTGACCAAAACGTATACGGCATTACAAACCTCCGCGTTCAGTGTTTTCTTTGGCACAATACTGCTTGCCGTCTTTCTTCCGGCTTCCATCCAAGATGTTTCACATGCCCCCGGCATTCAGTTGTTTTATCTGGCTGTACTGGGTATATTTTCGGGTGCGATTGCCCATGTTACTTGGTCAAAGGCTTTTGCACAGGCGAAGCAAACGTCGCAGGTCAGCAACTACATGTTTATCACGCCATTTTTAACCAGTATTTTAGGCTTTATCATTGCTGACGAAACGCCAGAGCCGCCTACACTCGTTGGCGGAGCCATTATTCTGTTTGGCGTTCTCATCTTTCATTTTGGAGGAAAAATCTGTGACTTCTTATTCCATAAGAAGAGTGCGACATGAATAGCACGTCATAACAGTATGCATTATAGCACGTAATCAGGGCGTTTCCAATCAAATATGCGCCCTCTATGATCGTAATACCACGTTCTAAGAGGGCGCATATGAATATACCAACCGGAATCATTGGGAAGGCCATCAAGGCTCGCCGGAAGGAAATGAGGCTGACACAAGCAAAGCTGGCGGAGACGTTAGGCATTGAGGCCCGCTACTTGCAAAAAATAGAAAACGGTAAGAATCTGCCCTCTATCAACTTATTTTATCGCATCATTCATGTAATGAACCTTTCGGCAGACGCGATCTTCTTCGGGCGGAGCGATTCACCCAGCGAGACCCGGGCGGCGCTGGACCGCAGGTTGTCCGAGTGCGATGAAAGGGTACTCCGCGCGCTGCTGGCTACAGCCAACGCACTGCTTGAAGGAAACTAGCCCAGCGGCGTACTCTGTAAACGGAAGCATTGTAACGGCGTCCATCCAACCCACAGCATAGCGCCCACCCCACTTCTTCTTGCATTTCAAAGACAAATCCGATATCATACCAGATGTGCATGACGCGCATTCCCTATC
>JARKQO010000160.1 GCA_029974855.1 Eubacteriales bacterium | reverse complement strand
TGCGCGTCTGCCTGAATCCCGCGCAGGGCGGGCAGTGCGTCGCCGCGCGGGTCTGGTGCCAGGCGCAGACAAACCATTACATGGTGAGGGAAAGCAGCTTGCCGGACGCCGGCGCCCCCACCATGCCGCTCCCCGGCGCGCCTTCCCCGTAAGCGCCGGGCGGAAAGGAGTAAACGCCATGAACAATCTTGTTTTCAATACCACTGCCAGCGAGCTTCGCACCACCATATTTGCGCAGGCGCCGGGCAATGAGATCAAAGCGCTGCAGCTGGACGCATCCGATAACCTGCTGGTATCCGTGGCGTCGGGTACGATGACGGTGGCCGGCACGGTAACGGTCTCTGAAATCACCGCGCCTGTAACGGTGTCCCAAATCACCGCCCCTGGACCCCACGGCAACGCGTCGCTGACGGTGGCCGGCACGGGACCGGTGTCGGAACTCACCGCGCCTGGAACGGTGTCGCAAATCACCGCGGCTGTAACGGTGTCCCAAATCACCGCCCCTGTAACCATTGGCAACGCGTTGCTGACGGTCCAAGGCACGGTAACGGTCTCCGAAATCACCGCGCCGGTAACGGTATCCCAAATCACAGCGCCGGTAACCATCGGCAACGCGTCGCTGACGGTGGCCGGCACGGTGACGGTGTCCGAAATCAGCGCGCCTGTCACCATCGGGGCCAGCACCTTTACCTCGGACGCGGTGACCAGCACATCCGTGACGGGCACCGGCGTCATCTTCCCGGACACGGACATTTCCACGCTGAAGGTGGCCTCCATCTTCCTCTACAACGAGGATGCCACGCCCATCACCATCTCCCTTCAAATCAGCCCCACCACGGACGACGGGCTGTATATGGACGATCCCTCCTACACCGACCAGGTGATTTTGGGCAACGAAAGCCTGTATATGGCTGTTTCCAACTTCGCGCACTATATCCGCCTGCAGTATAACCTGGGCGGCCAGACGGCTACGTTCAGCGCATACTACAACGCCCAGGCATAAACGTTTCACGGGCGGGCGGCCGGCTGGCCGCCTGCCTTTCAAAAGGAGGGAAAGCAAGTGACATCAGCCAGGCCGGGCATCAGCCTTTGCATGATCGCAAGAGATGAACAGGAGCTTTTGGAGGATTGCCTTTTGAGCGTTCAGGGTGTGGTGGATGAAATTTTGGTGGCCGACACCGGCTCCGGGGATGACACCAAGCAAATCGCCATGCGCCATGGCGCGCGGGTGTACGATTATCCCTGGGATTTCAGCTTCAGCAACGCCCGCAACTTCATCATGGAAAAGGCTGCTTACCAATGGATTCTGCTGCTGGACGCCGACGAGCGTCTGTTCCCCCAGGACGGGGCCAAGCTTCTGGATTTTGTGCGGGACGCCACGGAGGACGGCGCGCATTTCAAGGTGTACAACCACGTGGGAGCATACGGCGACGGGCAGTACACGCTCCACAACGCGCTGCGCCTGGTGCGCAACAACGGGCTGTACCGCTTCGCGGGCGACATCCACGAACAGCTTTCCCGTGTGGACCACGCCCCCATGGACAGCCTCTTTTGCGTGACCGACATCCGCCTGCACCATCTGGGGTATCTGGACAGCGTCGTCAGCCGCAAAGGCAAGCGGGAGAGGAACATCCCCCTGCTGCTGGGGGAATTGGAGAAAAACCCCGAAAATCCCTTCATGCTGTTCAACCTGGGCAACGAATATATGGCCATGAAGGAATATGAAAAAGCGCTGGCATGGTATGAAAAATCCCGGGAGCGCTACCAAAGGCACGAGGCCTTCGGCCCCCACCTGCTGTTTCGCATGGCCCTTTGCCACTACCATCTGAACCGGTACGGGGAGGCCGTGAAAGCGCTGGCGGAAGGGCTGGCGGTGTATCCGGGCTGCACGGACATGGCGTATCTGCAAGGCAAGGTGTATATGGACTGGCGGCGGGACTTTCTGGCGGAGCAGAGCTTTCAAAAAGCCATCGCCATGGGCCAGCCCCACGCCACGCTGCGGTTTTCCGACGACTGCGCCACCACCCGGCCCCTTTTGTCTTTGGCGGCGCTGCATGAACGGCAGCACGATTTCGGGAAGGCCGCCGAATACTATCTAAAGGCCATCCAGGCCGACAACAGCCTCCACGCGGCGCTGTATGGCCTGGCGTCCGCCTATAGGAAAATGGGATGCCCCCCCCAGGAGATCGAAAGGGGAATCGCCGCGTTGTTTGCCAGTCTTGACCATGGGCCCAACCGCATGATGCTTGCGGACGTGCTGCTGTCCCAAGGGCTGTGGGAGCTTTGCGAAAAGCACCTGCGGGAGCTTGACGGGGCGGAAGGCCCGCCGGGGGAGCTAAAGATGCTGTGGGGCAAGTATTGCCTGGCCACAGGCCAATACAGGGAGGCTGCCGAGCATTTGCGCACTGCGATGGGGAGCATCGAAGCGGTCCGCGTGTTTCCCGGCGCGAAAAAGGAGAGCGCCCTCCGGCTGTTTGCGGCCCTGCTTATGGGCCGGGCGGAGGACATGGAGGCAGGGGTGCGGGCCGTGGGCGAAGCCTTTGGCCGCCATGGCGAGCTGCTTTGCAGGCAGGTTGTATCCGTGCTTGACGGCAAAAAGGAGGAACTGCTCCAAGGGGAAAGCCCCCGGGAGGTGCTGGCCGTATTTTCAGCGCTTTTGAAGATCGTGCTGCAATCCGGGGCCTTTGACCTGTTTGAAAAAATGCTGTACGTATACAATTATATCGACAGCCCGCAGGTTTTGCTTTCCCTGGCGCAGCTGTACCTGGAATGCGGCTTCCCGCAGCTTGCGGCTGGGAGCGTGCTGCGCTCCGTCAAGGAGCTGGATGCGATGGACGATTCCGGCGCCCAGGTGCTGCTGGAATCGCTGTTGCAGGAAAAGTACAGGTAAAAAAGTTTGAAGGCTTGTATGCGCTGAAAGGATGCGACCCAAGGATTCCTCTTGGAATGGTATCCCCCAGCTTCAAAGAAGCTTCATCCCCTGTTCATGCATCCGTCACCTGCTGCCCCTATGATCAAAAAGGAATCACAAGGGGACCCCAGGCCCCGGCCTTGCCGCCGCCCCGTCCCCTCTGCTATACTACCCCTGGAACGCATGGCCGGAGAGGATGCAAGGATGAAGCTGCTGATTGTGGACGACGAGCGGAAGATTCGGGAGCTGGTGGTGAAGTACGCGGCCTTTGAGGGCTACGAAACCGCCCAGGCGGAAAACGGCATGGAGGCCATCGCCATGGCCGGGGCCGAAGCCTTCGATTTGATCATCATGGACATCATGATGCCGGAGCTGGACGGGTTCTCCGCCTCCCGGGAGATCCGCAAAACCCGGAACACGCCCATTATCCTGCTGTCCGCCCGGGGGGAGGAATACGACAAAATCCACGGCTTTGAGCTGGGGATCGACGACTATGTGGTGAAGCCCTTCTCCCCCAAGGAGTTGATGCTGCGGGTGGGGGCGGTGCTGCGCCGGGCGGGGGAGGGGGCCCAGCCCCGGGAAAGCCACCAGGTGGTGTGCCTTCAGGGCATGGAGGTGGACTTCACCGCCCACCAGCTGCGGGTGGACGGCAGCCCCGTGGCCCTGTCCCCCAAGGAGTACGATCTGCTGTTTTACATGGTGCGCAACCGGGGCATCGCTTTGACCCGGGAGAAGCTCATCAGCGAGGTATGGGGCTTTGATTTCTACGGGGACGACCGGACCCTGGACACCCACATCAAGCTGCTGCGCAAGCAGCTGGGGGACTATGCCCGGTATATCACCACGGTCAGAGGGGTGGGATACCGCTTTGAAAAATCCTGACGCCGCCGGGCCCCGGCCCTCTTTGACGGCCCGCCTGCGCGCCTTTCGCAACGGGCTCAGCATCCGCAGCCGGATTTTCGGCTACTTTCTGGTGTTTACGGCGGTGCTGCTGGCCCTTTTGTGGGTGTTTCAAATCGTGCTGCTGGAGGGGTTCTACCGCTTCCAGAAAACCGGCATGCTCACCGCCTCGGCGGACAGCCTGGCCCGGAACGTCAGCAACCAGGAT
>JARKQO010000130.1 GCA_029974855.1 Eubacteriales bacterium | reverse complement strand
ATTGGGATGGTTGCTTTCAAAAATCAGCACATCCTTTAAAAAGGCGATGGCCTTTTGCAGCCCTGCGTTTGGGGTCATGAGGCTGTCCTCATGCTCGATGGAGATCACATCGTCATACCCCGCCAGATTCAGGCCGCTGATGATGTCCTTCCACACTGGGTATCCATGGCCGTAGCCCACTGTGCGGAAAATCCAGCTTCTTTCCCCCAGCCTTTCCATGTTCTTGGTATCCAGCACGCCGTTGACGGGCGACTTGTAAGCATCGATTTTGGTGTCCTTGGCATGGACGAAATAAACCGCGTCCTTCAAATACCGGATGGCGGCCACCGGGTCGATGCCCTGCCAGAACAGGTGGCTGGGGTCCAGGTTCGCGCCGATCAGCGGGCCCACGGCCTCCCGGAGCCGCATCAGCGTTTCGGGGTTGTATACGCCAAAGCCCGGGTGCATCTCCAGGGCGATCTTTTCAACGCCATGGGCGGCGGCAAAGGCCGTGGCCTCCCGCCAGTAGGGGATCAGCACCTGGTTCCACTGGTACTCCAGCACCCGCTGAAAATCCTCCGGCCAGGGGCAGGTGGCCCAGTTGGGGGTCCTGTCCTCCGGGGAGCCGCCGGGGCAGCCGCTAAAGGCCACCAGGCGCTTCACCCCCAGCTTTTCCGCCAGCAGCACGGCCCCCTGGAAGTCCTCCTGGAAGCCCCTGGCAATGCCCGGGTCCGGATGCACCGGGTTCCCGTGGACGGACAGGGCCGCGATGGCAAGGCCATTCTCCGCCAGGGCCCGCTGGAACTCCGCCCGCTTGCCCTCGTCCGAAAGCAGCTGGGCCGGGTCGCAATGAGCCTTGCCCGGATAGCCGCCGCAGCCGATTTCCACCGCCTGCACCCCGCTTGACGCCAGGTATTTCATGGCCTCCGCAAAAGGCCGGTCCCCCAAAATCACATTGAAAACAGAAAGCTTCACCCCTGCGCCCTCCTCGTGTGCCGATCTCAACTGTCCGAAAGTTGTTCCCTAATGTATTGCCATTCCCCAGTATACCCCGAAAGCCCCAAAATAGCAAGGATCGCCCCTTCCACAAGATGCTGCGTTCACTTGCAAAATATACGTGAAAAACCACCACGGATGGTTGACAGGGCTGATGAGGGAATGATAGACTTCAGTAGGAAGAGAAAGCATCAAGGCGGGGGCTGCCGGCGCGGCTTCCCGTCCTGCGGGCAAGGGGGCGGCACCCTGTTGTTTTTTAATGAAAAAACCGGTGCGCTGGCCTTTGAAACGGGCCTGCGCCTGGCGCCTTCCATGGGCAAGCAGGAGCTGTTGGCGGCCCTGAAGGAAGCGGGGGGCGTCTCCCGGGATTTGGGCGAGTCCGGCATATTGGCCTTTCCCCCCTGCCCCGCGGCAGGGGGCGCTTTGGCCCCGGTTTGCTTTTTGCGGGAGGACCGGCTGGCGGCGGTGACCCTTACGGCGGTGTGGGCGGGGCAACGAACCGCCCTCACGGCGGAGCAGCAGCGGGCCTTTTTGTTTGGGGCCTTCCGGGGCCAGGACCCCTGCCCGGACACCCAGCGCAACTGCGTGCTCCATTGCGCCTTCGGAACCGTTGCCCTGTGCACCGATCCCCGCAGCGGCCACGCCTCGGCCCGGGTGGAGTACTCTGAAAGCAATGATCGGCCCCGCGCTTGAACGGCGGCCAGGGAGGGAACCACGTGCAAGCGGCTTTGATCCCCATCATGCGCGACTACCTGATCCGTTTCCAGCAGACTGCCCTGAAGGAGACAGGGCGCAGGCCTTTGACCTTCCTGCGGGTGCCCATGGAGGAAAAGCTGGTGCTGCCCGGATGTCAGCGGCCCGGCTACGCCTTTTGGCAGCCCATTCCCTGGAAGGACGGCAAGCCGCCTTTGGGGGATGCCTCCGGCCAGTTCCATGCCACCATTGTGGACTATCTCTCCATGTGCCAGTTCCTGGAGATCCGTTTCCATCTCCCTGTGGCCCCCCTGAACAGCCCTTTGTCCTTTTTGTATAACCGGGTGTTTGAGACCTACAAGAACACCGAAGGCGCGCCTCCCTCCCGGGCCTTTGAGGAAGCCCTGCTCTACGCCAAGGAGCATCCCCGCCTGCCCCTCAATTACTGCATGGCGGCCACCTGCGACGGAGCCGAGCCCCTGCTGCTGTGCCTGCGGGCCCAGGACGGCCAGGCCTTCATCACCCGGGTGGACGCGGACACCGAGCCCTTATATTTGAAGCTCACCGTGGACCGGCTGCTGCCCAAGCTGAAATTCGTATACGATTTCTGATTTTGGCATGCCAAAGCCTCTACGGGAAAGCGGGAAAGGAAGCCCCGGCCCATGTTGGAAACCGCACGGCAAAACAGCATCCTCAGCTACGCGGGCCTTTCCAAGCCCGCGCTGCTGGCCTTGGCGAAGCAGGCCTTTGCCCAGGCGGATTTTGATGTGCCGGAGCGGTTTGGTTCCTTTTTGCCCCTCTTTCCCTTCGAGCTGATCCAGAACATGAACTACGTGGGCCACGCCCCGGCCCAGGCCGCCCGGGTTTCGGCCTTGGGCTTCTCCCGGGACCCCCAGGAATACCACGCCAAGCTGCACCGGCAGATGCCGGAGTTGTACCAGGGGGACAACCACCGCCGCAACTTCGACTATGAGGGCCGCTTTGTGGGGCGGGGCGTGTTTACGGTGGACCCGGCCTGGATCGCCCGGTTTCCCCAGTTCGCGCCCTTTGCCGGGGAGAAGCTGATGATCCACCTGATCGGCGGGGGCCATCAGGCCGTGGCTTTACCCGAGAGCCTTTATCCCCGGGGGGGCGGGCTGCTGGCCTCCGCGGAAAAAAGCATGCAGATCACCCAGCGGGTGGAGCAGTTTGCCCACTATGCCCAGGGCCGGATCGCCGGCGGCGAGCCCTTTGAGCCGGAGAGCTTTGGCCACGATTACCTGGCGCTGACGGGGCTTTCCCCGGTGATGCTGCGCCAGAGCGAGCTGGGCCGCCTGCTGCAGGATTTGAGCATTGCCCGGAGCTTGCAAAGCGACAGCCCCTCCGCCGGGCTGTTTACGGAAAACGCCAAACGGGTGGAAAGCCTGTCCCAGTACGTGCCCTTCCTGTATGCCTGCGACACCTTTGAGCCCACGGCCGTCACCAAGCATACCGCCCGGCTGTTCCAGCCCGCCTTTTCGGAGTATGATTTCATCAGCGACCTTTGGATTCCCTACCAGGACCTGGCGGGATACCTGAACCGGGAAACCATGACCCTGGACATGCAGCGGCTGTGCGAGGGCTACCAAATCGCCCCGGTGTACGACCCGGCCACAGGGGGCGGGCGCTATCCTGACGCCCTGCGGGGGATCATCGTCCGGGACCGGGACATTCCCATGCTTCTGGGGGATGTGCTGAACAACCCCGCCTATGGCAGCGGCATGAACCCCCTGGGCATGATCGGCAAGCAGGTGTTCATCCCGGACAGCAGGGAGCTGCTGCGCCAGCGGAAGCTGGCTTTGGAGGAGCTGGACTTTGCGGTGGAGAATAACCGGCTCCCGGCGGAGGCCTACCGCCGCGCCTTGATGCGCGGCGCGCTGCAGGAGTACAAGGGGAAGCTGGTGGACGCCATGTACCGCCGGGAGGCGGCCCTGTCCCAAATGGAGGAGGGCACCAAGGCCTACGAAACCTCCAAGGCCGCCCTGGACGAGAAGGTGGCCCGCTGGCAGGCCCGGATGGAGAACGCGGCCCAGCGCTGGAAGCATGGGCAGGTCAGCGGCTATGACGCGGACATC
>JARKQO010000102.1 GCA_029974855.1 Eubacteriales bacterium | reverse complement strand
GGCCCAGCCGGGCTTTGTGGCGGCCCTGGCGCGGCTGCTGCGGGACAAGGGCATCCACGTGGCCATCGACACCTCCGGCTGCCAGCCCCTGGACTCCGCCCGCCAGGCCATTGACCAGGCGGACTTGCTGCTGCTGGACATCAAGGCGGCGGACCCGGAGCTCTGCCGCCGCCTCACGGGGATGGACAACGCCAACGCCCTCCGCACCTTGGACTACTGCGAGAGCACCGGCAAGCCCGTATGGGTGCGCCATGTGCTGCTGAAGGGCTACACTTTGGAGCGGGAACAGTGGGAGCAGCTGGCGGCGCTGCTGAAGCCCTACCGCTGTATCCGGCGCCTGGAGCTGCTGCCCTTCCACAAGCTGGGGGAGCCCAAATGGGAGCAGGCGCGCATGACCTACCAGCTGAAGGACACCCCAGCCACCACCCGGGAAGAGCTGGAGGAGGCTAAGGCCTATTTTGTAAGCCAGGGGTTTCAGGTGCAGTAAGGGGGCCGGAAGGCCAATGTCATTAAGATAAAAAGAGCAAACAAGCGCAACGTGGCGGAGAGAAAAGGAACGAAGGCTCTCTGCCGCGTAATTTATGGGAGCAAGGGAGAAAGCGGCAGAGCAAATAGGCAGCGCGGAAGTCTGCCAGCCAGGAATGTGGCCGAGAGATGGATTAAGCGAGCCTGTACAAGAAACAGACCGCTTGCCTGTGGCGGAGGTTTCTGGGGAAGCGACGGCCAGGCCTGACAGGGAGAAGGTGCCTGGCGATTAACGTTTGCAAATCGGGCGGATGGGGGTTGTTGCAGCAGCGGAAGAAATGTCTGCAGATCCGCAGGGCGGCTGTAAAATTGATCTGGCAGGCATGGCGTCTGTCTTTCTGACGGAGAATCACGTGGGAGGCAATCCGTTCGGAGAAGTTGTACATAATAAGGCGAGCGAATACCTCCTGCGTGATGTACATCATCTTTTTTGAGTGGAACGCGCATGAGCTTTCCGCTGATCGTATTTTTGGTGGTCTTTGTCCTCATCTTCATTTTGCGGATGCCCATTCCCCTGGGGCTGATGACCGCCTG
>JARKQO010000215.1 GCA_029974855.1 Eubacteriales bacterium | reverse complement strand
CAGGGGGGAATGACGCTCCAGGTCATTGACCAGTTGTTCATTGGCGCTACCCTTGCGGTACTCCGCCACCACCCGCTGCAACAGTCCCTGGGGCACGATCCGGGAACGGCGCAGGGCCACGGAACGTTCGATAATCAGGGCGACCGCAATCACCGATGCAAAGAGCAAGGGCCAGATGGGCCAGCCCGCAGCCTGAACGATAGCAAACACGCAACCTCCGCTGGTTTCTAATAGCCGGACATTCTGCATCCAGCCCCCATCCCAGAGCAAGCCCGGGCACAAAAAAACCTTGCATACGGCATTAATCCAGCAACGGCGCGGCCCCCGGCGCTTATCCACAAAAGCTGTGGATAACTTTGTGGAAAGCCTGTCACAAAACGGACAAAATCCAGGCGGGACAAGGGTTTTCCTTACCCTGCCCAGAAACGAGGCAACTTTTCAAAACCTTTGAAAATCAACAACATGAAAACAAACACCCCCTGTCAACAGGGCAGCGCAGAAATTTGCATTCATGACGCCGGCGCCCCCTCCCGGCTTGTGGAGTAAACTTCGCCCCCATGCTTGACAACCTGCCTCCAAACCGTTCCAACCCGGTCCTCAGCGTCACTGAACTGAATCAGGTCGTGCGCGGCCTGCTGGAAAGCCAGCTGCCCCTGACCTGGGTGGCCGGGGAAATCTCCAATCTCACCCGGGCCGCCTCCGGGCACATCTACTTCACCCTCAAGGACCCGGGCGGCCAGGTGCGCTGCACCATCTGGCGCAACAAGGCCCAGCTGCTGGGCTTCCGCCCCGAAAACGGCCAGAAGGTGGAGGCCCGGGCCCTGGCCACCCTGTATGAAGCCCGGGGCGACTACCAACTCAATGTGGAAACCCTGCGTCTGGCCGGCCAGGGCCGGCTGTTCGAGCGCTTTCTCGAACTGAAGGCCAGGCTGGAACAAGAAGGCCTGTTCCGCCCCGAGACCCGGCGCCCCCTCCCGGCTTGTGGAGTAAACTTCGCCCCCATGCTTGACAACCTGCCTC
>JARKQO010000075.1 GCA_029974855.1 Eubacteriales bacterium | reverse complement strand
GCATGGGGGTGAATCTAATGGTGAGCGAAGCGGAATTGTTTCACAACCTCCTGTAAGCATACCGGGAGCATGGAGCCCGGATCATGGATCACGAATGGAATCAGCTCATGATCCCAACCCTTGAAATTCCCAATCCATTGGGGGGCGAACACATCACCGTGGAATCCGAATTTTCTCCTGACCTGCCCAGGGTTACTTTCCGTTTTTCGTATCAACATATGCATTTTGAACATTTTGAAGAGGACGAATACGAAAAGCTGCTGGCGTATATTGATGATTTCATGACAGGCCGCCAGGTGGCTGTGGAGTTTTTTCTCAATGGGCAGGCGACCTTTGGGGGAAGCAGCTACCTGGCAGATTTGGATACCACCTCGGGGGAAGCCTTTTTCCAGCGGCTGATCCAAAATGGCGATTCGTTCTCTCATTCTTTAGCGCCCTATCATGGGAGAACGTAGTGCTGCAAGCTCCGGGCCTGGGACCCCTCGCGGAATCAGGACATACCCTTTACCCTTCCTTAAACATCACCCCTTTGCCCAAGCCCCGAACCGGAAGCGCACATCAAATGACGGGCGGCCCCGTGAAAGGGAAAATCTCTTTCACGGGGCTGCCCGTCAGCGGGAACAAACCCGGCCTACCTTCCCCCCTGTACCACGCCGATAACGATGCTGGCCACCAGGAGGAAAGCGATCACGCAGATGATGATGTTCATGGTGCGCACGGATACATGGATGTGGCTGTACAGGGTTTCCCGCAAGCCCCGGCGGGGCTGGGCCGCCTTTTCTTCCACTTCCATGTCCGCCCGGGCGATCCGCTCGCTTTTCTTCAAATCCGCCATCTTATTTCTTCACCAAGGACTTGCGCACGTCGATGGCCACGGCCAGCACGATAATCAGGCCCCTGATGATATACTGCCAGTACGCGTTGACCTGGAGGAAGTACAGCGAGTAGTTGATGGCCTGTAGGATCACCGCGCCGATGACCACGCCCTGGATGGTGCCCACGCCGCCCGAGAAGGAAACGCCGCCGATGACGCAGGCGGAAATGGCGTCCAGCTCATAGTTGATGCCCGTGTTGGCGCCCACCGATTGGATGCGGGCCGCCTCCAGGAAGGAGGCGATGCCGTACAAAACCCCGGCCACCAGGTACACCAGCATGATGGTCTTTGCCACGTTGACGCCGGACACCGCCGCGGCCTCCGGGTTGCCGCCCACCGCGAACATGTTTTTACCCAGCCTCGTCTTGTTCCAAACCACCCACATGATCACCGCCAGGGCCAGGAAGTACAAAATCGCCAGCGGGATCTTCACCTCGCCCAGGATCAGGTTGCCCGCCGCCGTATTCAGGAAGTTCCGGTCAAAGGTGGAAAGGGCCTGGGCCGAGCCGGAGGGCTGGGACTCGATGTAAATACAGTTCGCGCCAAAGGCGATGAGCTGCGTCCCCAGGGTGATGATGAACGCGTGCATCTGCAGCTTGGCCACGCCAAAGCCGTTGATAAGGCCAAAGACCACGCAGATGGCGATGGACGCCAGCAGCGGCACGATCAGGGGCAGCTGCTGCGTCATGCCCAGATAATAGCGGGAGCCATAGGTGACCGACTGCACCAGCGAGGCGGTGACCGCCGCGCTCAGGCCCAGCACCCGGCCGATGGACAGATCCGTGCCCGCCAGCACGATGATGCCGGCGCAGCCCAGGGCCAGGATGCCCTTGGTGGCCGCCTGCTTCAGAATGTTCAGGACGTTGGTATACTCCACGAAATTGGGCTTGATGATGCTGACGGTCACCAGAATGGCCACGAGGATGATGTACAGGGCGTAATTGAGCAGAAACTCGCCGGCCTTCCTGCTGTTGATCCTTCTGGTGTTTTCCATGCGCTTTCCCCCGCTCTATACATATTTTGCGGCCAGGCGGAGAATCGTCTCCTGCTCGCCCTCAATGTTTCCAAAATCCGTGCCCCGCTGAAGGATGCCCGCCATCCTGCCTCCGGACATCACCAGAATCCGGTCGCAGATGCCGATGAGCTCCGGCATCTCCGAGGACACCATCACAATGCCCCTGCCTTCCCGGGCAAGCTCCAAAATGAGCTGGTAGATCTCATACTTCGCGCCCACGTCGATGCCCCGGGTGGGTTCGTCCAGCAGCAGGACCTCGGGCTTTGTCAGCAGCCACCGGCCGATGATCACCTTCTGCTGGTTCCCTCCGGACAGGCTGCGCATGGCCGTGCGCTGGCCGGGGGTTTTCACCTTCAGGCTGTCGATGACCCATTTGGTGTCCTTCACCATCCTTTTGTTGGAAAGGAGCAGCTTGCCGTAGGCCAGGATGTTGGAGATGGTGGAGTTGAACGTGAGGTTCATGGCCGGGAACAGGCCTGTGGCGCGGCGCTCCTCGGTGATCAGGGCAAAGCCGCTGCGGATGGACGCCACAGGCGTTTTGTTTTTGATGGGCTTGCCGTGAAACCGGATCTCGCCCTTGCCTTTGGTATACACGCCGAACATGGTGTTCAGCAGCTCCGTGCGGCGGGAGCCCACCAGGCCCGCGACGCCCAGCACCTCCCCCCGGCGCAGGGAAAAGCTTACGTCATGGCAGGCGGGCTCGTATTTCCCGCTGAGATTGTCAACCTCCAGCAGCACATCCCCGGGCACGTTGGTCTTTTCGGGAAAGCGCTGGGTCAGGTCCCGGTTGACCATCAGGCGGATGATCTCCTGGTTGTCCAGCTCGTCGGCCCTGCGGGTGGCGATCCAGCGGCCGTCCCGCATGATGGTCACCTCGTCGGAGATGCGCAGGATCTCGTCCATCTTGTGGGAGATGTAGATGATGCCCACGCCGTTTGCCACAAGCTGCTTGATGATGACGAACAGATGCTCCACCTCGCTCTCGGTGAGGGAGGAGGTGGGCTCGTCCAGGACCAAAATTTTGGCGTTATAGGAAACGGCCTTGGCGATTTCCACCATCTGCCGCCTTGCGACGGACAGGTTGCCGATGATCTCCCGGGGGTTCACATCGATGTTCAGCTCCGAAAAGATCCGGACGGTATCCTGATGCATCGTCTTTCCGTCGATGAACCCGCCCCGCAGGGGAAACCTGCCAAGCCATACATTTTCCATCACATTGCGGCGCAGCACCTGATTCAGCTCCTGGTGAACCATGGCCACGCCGTGAGCCAGCGCGTGCTTTGGATCGGTAAAATCAACGCGTTTCCCATCCATCAGGATGGTGCCCGCGTCCTTTTTGTAGATGCCGAAAAGGCATTTCATCAGGGTCGATTTCCCCGCCCCGTTTTCGCCCATGAGAGCATGGACAGTTCCCGGACGAAGCCTCAGCTGCGCCTTGTCCAGCGCGCGGACGCCCGGGAACTGCTTATCGATATCCATCATCTCTAGTAAATACTGGTTTTCTTCCATGCGATCACCGTTCTTTGCCGCTATTGAAAGGGAAGAGGCGCGATGGGAAACCACGCCTCTTCCCATGCCTGTCCAAAGGCAGTCAGCTCACCGGATCACTCCACCTCGGTGATCTTGGCATAGGGGATGCGGATGCAATGGAACGCGTCTTCGGTGGTGTACACATACTCGGTGCCGTCCAGCCATTCCTTGCCCAGGGCGCCGTTGACCGCGATGCGGATATTGGCCTTGCCCATGGCGTCGCCGTCCTGCTTCACGGTAGCGGTCATGCCGCCGTTCTTGATGGATTCCAGCGCGGAGTCAACGGCGTCAACGCCGATGATCACGATGGAGGGATCGCCCTCGATGCCGGTGTTGTAGCCCACGCCGTTCAGCGCGGCCACAGCGCCCAGGCCCATCATGTCGTTATTGGCGAAGATGACCTCGATCTGCTCGCCATAGGCGGCCCAGGTGGCGGTAATGGCTTCCTGCGCCAGGGCCTGGTCCCAGTTGCACACCAAGGTCTCGCCCAACTGCTCCAGCACGAGGCCGTTGGCAATGGCGGTTTCCACGGAGTACTGGGTGCGGGCGATGGCTTCGTCGTTGTTGGCTTCGCCCTTGAGCATCACGTACTGGAGCTTGCCGTCGCCGTTCTTGTCGATGGAGGGATCAGCCTTGTACAAATCGGCCAGGATCTCGCCCTGCATGTCGCCGGCCTGGCGGGCAAGGGTACCGATGAAGATCGTGCCGGTGTCCACCAGAACGGACTGCACGGTCTCCTGGGCGGGCTGCTTGTTGTAGAACAGGAAGGGGATGCCCGCTTCCGTGAACATGTCCACAAGGACCTGTCCGTTGGCCACTTCCGCCAGGTTGATGATCACAAAATCGGGCTTCTCGCCGCAAATGATGGTGGCCTGCTCGATCTGCTTGGCCATATCGTCCGCCGCGTCGTACATGGTCAGGTTGATTTTGATGCCCAGCTCCTCGGAATAGGCCGCCGCCCACTTGTCCATCGCCGCGCGGACGGTGGAGCCATAGGTGTCGTCATACTTCCAGATAAGCGCGCGGATGTCAAGCTCTGTCTTCGCCTCGGCGGCGGCAAAGGAAACCATGGACAGAACCATCACCAACGCCAGTATCAGTCCCAGCAATTTTTTCATGAAGAATAACCTCCTTGTTTTTTGGGGTTTATCTTATAGCGGAGGCCGCCCTCGCGTGGGCCCTCGCTACAAAATCATGGCGGAAAACCACATCCATCCCTCAGCCCCGGCGGCCTTGCGAATGAACCGCGTATTCCCTGGTCCTTGCATAGTCCCTGCATACAAGCGGCTTGGCGCCTGGTGCATGTCCGCTATGCAAGATTTCTCCCCTCATCTTGATCCCATAAAAATATTATAGTGAGTGGCACACCCTTTGTCAAGGCGTTGTTTGGCCTCGATCGCGGACACTTATTGTCATTGCCGGGAAGAATATGAAACGGAGAATGATCATGGCGTAACTGCCAAAATCCCCCCTTTGCCAACCTTGCGCAACCCTCCCCTTTTGGCTATAATAAAAGGTACGAGTTTGGCCGCCCGGGGCCCCCGCCCCCTTTCCGCCGCCCTCGCATGAAACCGCGGCTCTGTTTCGTTTTCATCATGAGCGAAGCAGCCGCTTAGGGAGACGCCATGCAAAGAGTCCGCCCCAAAATGAGCCGCCTGCGGGCCCTGATGATCCTCATCGGGATTCTTTTGGCGCTGGCCGCTCTGATCTACGGGGCCGTGCGGTTTTTGGCCCCCAAGCAGGAATCCTCCGTTACCGCCTACAAGATTCCCTGCCAGTATAACGATTCCCTGAAGCCCTTTGGCAGCAATTTGCTCTACTATGACGGGGTCAGCATCCACTGCATCTCCGGCACGGGCTCGGTGCGCTGGACCTTTCAAATCGGCTCCAACGCCGGGTACGACTGTACGGACCAGGTGGTGGCCGCCTGGGCGGGCAACACCATCTACATCCTGGACCAGAACGGCAAGTCCTCCTACAACGACAACCTGGGGGAGCCCATCCAGTTTGCCCGGGCGGGAAAGCAGTATGTGGCCGCCGTCATCGGGGACACCACCTCCCCCCGGCTGGTGGTGAAGGACCATACCGGGGCCCATATGGACGAGGAGGCGGACGCCTACCGGGACCTGATTTTGCTGGATGTGGCCTTTTACGGCAAGAACGGCGAGTACATGTGGACCCTGTCTTTGGACGTGTTCGGCACCGCCGCCAACTACCTGCTGAACACCTTCGAGGTGGGCAAGATGTACACCGGCGAGGTGAGCCTGGGGGACAGCTGCACCTATGCCGTGCTGTACGAGAACAGCAAGCTGAGGGTCATCGGTACCCGGAAAATGCTTTCCTTTAACTACCGGGGCACCGAGGACGCGTCCCAAAGCTCGTTGGTATACGGCTGGCGGCTCATCGGCAACGAGATTCCCGAGCGGGGGGACGCCTTGATGATCTTCGCCCCCACCTCCCAGACGGATAATCAGTTTGACATCCGGGAGCTGCGCCTGATCAGCGGCGCCCAGGACAAGCGCTACAGCCTGCCGGATACCTGTATCGGCGCCACCGTATGGAACAGGGCCATCTACGCGGTATCCGGCACCCATTTGTACCGGGCCGGCCTTACAGCCAGCCGCTTTACCGCCTACGAGTTACCCTTGGGCCAGCCCGCCACCCGGTTTATCGGCACCTTGCGGGGCGGCGGCATTCTGGTGGCCAGCGGCGAGGACGTCTTCGTGCTGACCTTGCCGGAGCAATAAGGGCCCGCTTCCCGCCCGAAAGGGGAAAGGAGGATTCATGAACGTCATCGATTTCATCATCATCGGGGTCGTGGGGCTTTGCATGCTCTTTGGATTTTACCGCGGCTTCATCCAAAGCGTGCTGAACCTGGGGGGCGGCCTGCTGTCCTTGGTGGCCTCCTTTCTGATCTTCCCCAAAATCGCCGACGCGGTCAGCGGCAACACGGACATCACCCGGATGATCAGCAGCTACACCGATTCCTCCACCTTGCTGGGCAACCTGGACCTCAGCAGCCAGGCTGTCAGCAGCCTCACCGATTCCCGGATCGCCGAGATCGTGCAAAAGGCCAACCTGCCCGCTCCCGTGGACACCTTGCTCTCTCACAACCTGAGCCAGCAGGTTTTCAGCCCCCTGGGCAATTTGGCCACCAACGTGGGGGATTACGTGAACCAGACCATCCTCTCCGTCAGCATCAACGTGCTGAGCTTTCTGGTATGCTTTGTGGCCTGCTTTGTGGTTCTCACCATTTTGATCAACCTGCTGCGGGCGGTGTTCCGCTTCCCTGTGCTCAAGCAGCTGGACTGGCTGGCCGGAGGCCTCTTCGGCTTTTTGCTGGGGGTTGTGCTGTGCTTTGTGGTGTTTACCACCATGCCCCTTTTGGAAAGCGTGATCCCCATTCCGCAGTTTCAGGAGCTGGTGGAGGCCAGCTCCTTGGCCAAGGTCTTTGAGAACGGGAACCTGCTGCTGTCCGTCATGAACCGGAAGCTATAGGCGTATTGACAAATATCCGCCCCCATGGTACCTTTGTCAAAATTCTGTGAGAGGTTCTGTGATGCGCCAGCTTGCAAGGGTAACCTTCGGCAATGATTTTCTGTCCGCGAATCCGAAAAATGGACCGCGGGCTTTCGTCGTTGCTGGATTTGATGGATAGGGCGCCAAGAACCGTCCTATCGGAGAACCCAAAAGCGGCTAAAGCGGCAAAAAGGCTTTAGCCGCTTTTTCATATCAATTTGGAGGAGGGGTGAACATGGACCACATCACCAAAACCATTCGGGACTATTACGACGCCGGGGTGGAGACGGAATGGAACAGGATTGTGGGCAGGCCGGAATTTTTTCTTACCTGCCGCTTTCTGGACCGCTATGTATCCTCCGGTGACCAGGTGCTGGACATCGGCGGGGGGCCTGGGAGAT
>JARKQO010000065.1 GCA_029974855.1 Eubacteriales bacterium | reverse complement strand
CGTCCTTTGCCGCGCCGGTGCAGTCCATGGCGGTGGCCCCGCTGTTGATCAGGTGAATGAAGCCATGGGCCGCCTTCCCTGTGGGAGCCTTGCCGGTGACCCTGGCCACGGCCTCGGGGCTCCAGTAGGTGCGCACGTCGTGGAAGCAGGGGGCCGTATGGGTGATCAAAGTGCCCAGCATCATGGAGACGCCGTTTAGCGTATCGTTCTCGGTGGCGAAGGCCACGGGCGGCCTGGTTCCGTTCCAGTCAAAGGTGGAGGCCAGAAGGGACTCGGTAAAGTCCGCGTTGGGCAGCCAGTCCGTCCAGTGGCGCTGGCCCTGGAACCCCGCCGCGACGGCGTTTTTCCCCAAAGCCTCCTCATGCCAGCCCATCTCGGCCAGGCGTGGATTGCCAAAGAGAATATCCCGCATGATGAGGGTCATCTTGGTGACAAAGGCGAAATCCTCCTCCGGCGGCACCACCTTGGACTTGCGGATGATCTCCGGCAGGTCCTTGCCCGCGTTTGTGTCAAAGCCTTCCTTGCAGTTTGCCTTGACCCAGGCGATGGCCCTGTCGTATTCCGCGTGATCATAGATCTCCAGGCGGATGCGCCGCAGGATCTCCGTCATATCCACCCATTCCGCCCGGATGCCAAAGAACTTCTGGAACACCTGGGGATCGCAGAAGGAACCCATGATACCCATGGAGACCCCGCCCAGGTTCACATAGGCCTTGTTGCGCATCCAGCCCACAGCCACGGCGCATTTGCCAAAGCGCAGCAGCTTTTCCTTCACGTCCTGGGGAATGGAGGCATCGTCCTTGTCCTGGACATCGTGGCCGTAGATGGAGAAGGCGGGCAGGCCCTTTTGAGCATAGGCGGCCAGCACCGCCGCCAGGTACACCGCGCCGGGGCGCTCCGTGCCGTTGAAGCCCCATACAGCCTTGAGGGTCAGGGGGTTCAAATCCATGGTTTCCATGCCGTAGCACCAGCAGGGGGTCACCGTGAGGGTGGCAACGACGTTTTGGGTGGAGAA
>JARKQO010000061.1 GCA_029974855.1 Eubacteriales bacterium | reverse complement strand
AAGAGAGGCCATGCTGGCCGCTCTGGGGCTTGCGGACACCAAGGAGCTGTTTGCCGATCTCCCCGACAGCGTTCTGCTGGACCAGCCCGTGGCCCTGGCCCCGGGCCTGAGCCAGATGGAGGCCCTGGCCGCCATGAAGGCTCTGGCCGACCGGAACAAAAGCTACCGCCTGACCCTGCGGGGCGCGGGCTGCTACGACCACTTCATCCCCCCCGTGGTGAGCCGCATGGCCGCCAAGGAGGAGTTTGTGACCGCCTACACCCCCTACCAGGCGGAGATGTCTCAGGGGGTTTTGCAGTCCATCTTCGAGTTCCAGAGCCTTATCTGCCAGATGGCCCAGATGGACGTCAGCAACGCCTCCATGTACGACGGCGCTTCCGCAGCCGCCGAGGCCGCCGTGATGTGCCGGTAGCGCAAGCGCCGGGTGACCTTGGTCAGCGCCGGGGTGCACCCGGATACCTTGGCCACGGTACAAACCTACTGCTACGGCACCGGGGACGAGCTGCGGGTGGCGCCCGTGAAAAACGGTTTCACCGACCGGGAAGCCCTGAAAGGCATGCTCACGGAGGACGTGGCCTGCCTGCTGGTGCAGCAGCCCAATTTCCACGGCCTGCTGGAGGACGTACAGGGCCTGTTCGCCCAGGCCAAGGAGGCCGGGGTGAAATGCGTGCTCAGCGCCAACCCCATGACCTTGGCTTTGCTGCCCGGGGGCAAGGAGCTGGGGGCGGACGTGGTCTGCGGCGACGCCCAGCCCTTCGGCCTGCCCATGGCCTTCGGGGGCCCCAGCCTGGGCTTCCTGACCACCACCCACGCTTTGATGCGGCGGCTTCCCGGCCGCATCGCGGGCCAAACCACCGACGGGGAAGGCCGCCGGGCCTTTGTGCTGACCTTGCAAGCCCGGGAGCAGCACATCCGCCGGGAAAAGGCCTCCAGCAACATCTGCACCAACCAGGCCCATTGCGCCCTCACCGCCGGGATCTACCTGACCTACCTGGGCCCCCGGGGCTTGGCCGCCGTGGCGGAAAGCTGCCTGGCCAAGGCCCATTACCTGGCGGAGGCGCTGTGCCGGATTCCCGGAGTAACGCTGCGCTATGAGGGGCCCTTCTTCCACGAGTTTGTGACGGCCCTGCCGGCGCCCGCCCAGAAGGTGGAGGCAGCCCTGGAGGAAAGGGGCGTCCTGTCCGGATTGCCTTTGTCGGAGCATGATATGCTCTGGTGCGTCACCGAAAAGGCGGGCAAGGCCGATTTGGACGCTGTGGCGGCTTGGGTGAAGGAGGTGTGCCATCCATGAGGGAAGCGGTTTTGCTGAACTATGAGAAGAGCGTGCCCGGACGGTGCAGCGATGTGATCCCCGCCCCCGACGTGCCGGCGTATGCTTTGCCGGAGAATTTTTGCCGCAAGACCCCGCCGGCGCTGCCGGAATTAGGCGAGGTGGACGTGGTGCGCCACTATACGGCCTTGGCCCAGCGGACCTATGGGGTCAACAACGGCTTCTACCCCCTGGGAAGCTGCACCATGAAGTACAACCCGGCCCTTCACGAGCAGGTGGCCGCGCTGCCGGGCTTTGCCGACGCCCATCCTCTGGCCCCGGCCCATGGGGTGGAAGGCTGCCGGGCGGTGATGGAGGAGCTGGCCCAGGCCCTGTGTGAGGTCACGGGCATGGACGCCTTCAGCCTCCAGCCCGCAGCCGGGGCCCACGGAGAGTTTTTGGGGATGCTGTGCATCAAGGCCTACCACGAGGCCCGGGGCGATAGCAAGCGCACCAAGATGCTGGTGCCGGACAGCGCCCACGGCACCAACCCCGCCAGCGCCGCCATCGCGGGTTACACGGTGGTGAACGTCCCCAGCCGGGAGGACGGCTGCGTGGACATGGAGATACTGAAAAGCCTGCTCTCCGACGAAATCGCGGGGATCATGCTCACCAACCCCAATACCTTGGGCCTGTTTGAAAAGAACATCCTGGAGATCGCGGATTTGGTCCACGGGGCCGGAGGCCTGCTGTATTACGACGGGGCCAACCTGAATGCCATTTTGGGGGTGGCCCGGCCCGGGGACATGGGCTTTGACGTGACCCACCTGAACCTTCACAAGACCTTCTCCACGCCCCACGGCGGCGGCGGCCCCGGCAGCGGCCCGGTGGGGGTGAAGGCGGCCCTGGCCCCCTACCTGCCCGGGGTGGCCAGCGCCGGAATGCCCGCCAAGCTTCAGATGAAGGCCTTCTACGGCAACTTCTCCATCATGGTGCGGGCCCTGTGCTACCTGAAAACCCTGGGGGGCGACAATCTCCGCTGCTCCGGGGAGTTTGCGGTGCTCAACGCCAACTACCTGCTGCGCCGCCTGATGGACATCGGCTACACCCCCGCCAAGGAGGGGCTGTGCATGCACGAGTTTGTGCTGACCCTCCAGGACATCAAGGACCGGTACGGGGTCAGCGCTTTGGACGTGGCCAAGGCCCTCATCGACCATGGCATCCATCCCCCCACCATGTACTTCCCCTTGATCGTCCACGAGGCGCTGATGTTTGAGCCCACGGAAACCGAAAGCAAGGACACCTTGGACCAGGCGGCCCGGGTGATGGAAACCATTCTGGAAGAGCTGAAAAGGGACCCGGAGCGCATGCACCATACCCCGCACCATGCCGTCATCGGCAGGCCCGATGAGGTGGCCGCTGCCCGCAACCCCGTGTTGCGGTACTCCCCCCAGGACGCATGATGGTACAACATGATCAGACGTACAGCCTGCCTCATCGCCAGGGGTGTGAACCCCTACCATAACCTTGCTGTGGAAAAGCACCTCATGGACACCTTGCCCGAGGATACGGCCATTTTGTACCTGTGGCAGAACCAGCACACCATCGTCATTGGCCGTAACCAAAACCCCTGGTATGAGTGCAAGGTGGAGGAGTTTTTGACATCCGGCGGAACCATCGCCCGCCGCCTTTCCGGCGGCGGCGCGGTGTATCATGACCTGGGCAATTTGAATTTCACCTTCATCGTGCCCAAGAGCGCCTTTGACATCCCCAGGCAGGTTTCCGTGGTGTCCATGGCGGTGGGCGCCTTTGGCCTCCATCCGGAACCCACCGGCCGCAACGATCTGCACCTGGGGGGCCGGAAGTTCAGCGGCAACGCCTTTTACAAGGCGGGCAGCAGCGCGTACCACCACGGCACCATTTTGGTAAACTGCAACCTGGGGATGATGGGGCGCTACCTGAGCGTGGACGAAAAGAAGCTGCTGCAGCACAGCGTCACCAGCGTGCCCGCCCGGGTGGTGAACCTGGGGTCCCTGTGCCCCAACATGACCATCCGGGACATGCAGGAGGCCCTGTACTTCGCCTTTGCCAAGGTATACAAGAAGGACCCTGTGATGCTGGACGAGTATATGCTGGACGGGCCCACCTTGCGGAAGATCGCCGTCCAGTTCGCGGATGAAAACTGGATCTATCCAGCGGCGCTGCCCTATGGCTTCTCGGTCAGCGAGCGCTTTCCCTGGGGCGGCATCACCGTGAAGCTCCAGGTGGAGGGCGGCATCATCCGGGCCGCGAAAATCTTCACAGACGCCATGGAGGCCAGCCTTTTCACCCGGATCGAGCAGGCCCTGCCCGGCTCCCCGTACCTGATCTCCGCCATCAACAGCCGCTTCAGCCAGAAGCTGGAGATGCTTACGGACACCACGCTGCTGCAAATGGCGGGGGATGTGTGCGCGCTGATCTGCGGGAAGATGAAGGCCATTGACCGGGGCCATGAAAGCTGAGGGAGTTCCGGGCTCCTTCCAAGGAAATGAGGAATCGTGATGGGCTATGATTTGATCGTCATCGGGGGAGGCCCCGGGGGCTACGGCGCGGCTCTGTGCGCCGCCAAGCACGGCATGGCCGTGGCCTTGGTGGAAAAGGACCGGCTGGGGGGTACCTGCCTCCAAAGGGGCTGCGTGCCCACCAAGGCCTACCTCCACGACGCTCAGGGGGCCCACGAGGCCTTGGCCTTCGCCCCAGAGGCGGTGGCGGCCTTTGACCGCCGTGCCATGTGGCAGCGGAAAAACCAGATAGTGGACCAGCTGACCAAGGGCCTGGAGCAGCTGATGAAAACCAGTAAAATTACCGTGTTCACCGGCGTGGGCACGCTGCTGAACACGTCCGCCCCCTTCCAGGTCCAGGTAACGGGAGAAGAGTCCCAGGTTCTATCCGGCCAAAAGGTGCTGCTGGCCACCGGGGGCGAGCCTACTCGGCTGCCGCTGCCCGGCTGCGACGATCCAGCGGTGTGGACCAGCGACGACGCTTTGGGAGAGGCCGGGGCGGAGCCCTTTTCCTCCTTGGGGATTGTGGGGGGCGGCGTTATCGGGGTGGAACTGGCGTTTCTGTATGCCAGATTGGGGGTTCAGGTGACCATTGTGGAGGCGGAGAAAAGCTGCCTGCCCATGATGGACCGGGAGCTGAGCCGCAGCGCCGAGGCCATGCTGAAAGCCATGGGGGTGGCGCTGCTTACCGACGCCCGGCTGCAAGGGATTGCCCGGGATGGAGACGGCTTTACGGTGGCGGTGGAGAAGAACGGACTCCAGCGCATTCCCTGCGACCGGGTGCTGCTGGCCACCGGCCGGCGGCCCGTGATCCGGGGCCTGCTGGGCCCGGGGGTGGAGCTGGAGCAGGTGAAAGGGGCCCTTGGGGTGGACGAGAATTTCCAGACCCGCTGCCCGGGGGTTTACGCCATTGGGGATGTGAACGGCCTGGTTGCCTTGGCCCACGCCGCCCACGCCCAGGGCGTGGCGGCGGTGAGCCATATGCTGGGCAAGGAGGCCCCTATCTCCACCCGGTGGGTTCCCAGCTGCGTGTACACCACCCCGGAAATCGCCTCTGTGGGGCTGACCCAGGAGGAGGCCAAGGCCCAGGGCCTGGAGGTGGTGGTGGGCAAGGCCCTGACCACCCAAAGCGCCCGGGGCCTGATCGAGGGGCTGGGCCGGGGCTTCATTAAGCTGGTGGCCGAGGGGCAGACCAAGCGGCTGCTGGGGGCCCAGCTGTTCTGCGGCAGGGCTACGGACCTGCTGGGAGAGCTGACCTTGGCCATGGAGCAGGGCCTGACCCTGGAGGAATTGCTGCGGCCCATGCGGGCCCATCCCACCTTTTACGAAGCGGTGACAGAGGCGGTGGAAGCGGCCCTGAAATAAGGCCGCTTCCGGCTATCAGCCGGAGGGGAAGCATGGGCAGAACGGTGATCATCGGGGCCGGGGCGGCGGGCATGGCCGCCGCCATTTCTGCTGCCCGGCAGGGCCAGAGGGTGACGGTGCTGGAGCGGAACGAAAAGACGCTGAAAAAGCTGGGGGTGACCGGCAACGGGCGGGGCAACCTGCTGAGCGCCGGGCCCCCGCTTTATTATGGAAGCCCGGACTTCGCCGCCCGGGTGCTGGAGCAAATGCCCTACCCAAGGCTGGCGGCGTTTTGGGAGGAGCTGGGGGTGCCGCTGCGGCTGGAGGAGGAGCGGGTCTATCCCGCCGCCCTCCAGGCCGCCGTGGCCGTGGACGCCCTCCGCCTGGAGGCCCGGCGGCTGGGAGCCCAGGTTTGCGTCCGCACCCGGGTCATCAGCCTGATAAAGGGGGAGGACGGCTTTTGGCTGGAGGCCGAGGAGGGGGTGCCCGCCCCGGCAGGGGGCAAGGGCAAAAAACCTCCCGTCCAGGAGGTACTGCGGCGCAAGTATAGGGCGGACCGGGTGATCGTGGCGGCGGGGGGCGCGGCGGCCCCGGCCCACGGCACCGACGGCAGCGCCTATGGGCTGCTCACAGCCTTTGGACACAGGCTCATCCCTCCGGAGCCTGCCCTGTGCGCCCTGGTGACGGAGAAGAAGCCCATCGACGGCCTGTTCGGCCAGCGGGTCCGGGCACGCCTTAGCCTGCGGGATCGCCAGGGGCGGCTTTTGCGGGAAGCCCGGGGAGAGGCCCTGTTCGCCCAGGACGGGGTCAGCGGCATCGCGGCCATGCAGCTGGCCCGGTGGGTCATACCGGGCTGTACCCTCCACATGGACCTGCGGGACGAGCTGGGCCGGGAGGCCATGGACCCGGAAGCCTTGGGGGAGTTTTTGCAAGCCCTGGCGGGCCGCCGGGGGGATCTGCCCCTGCGGGAGCTGTTCACCGGCATGCTGATGCCCCAGGTATCCCGGGCCTTGCTGGCGGCGGCAAGCTATTTAGACCTAAACCGCCTCATCAGCTCCGTGTCCCTCAAGGGGCTGGGGACCATCGCCCGGCAGCTTACGGATTTCTCCTTGGCTGTGGAAGGCACCCGGGGCTTTGACAGCGCCCAGGTCACCGCCGGGGGCATCGCCACCGAGGATTTTGACCCGGCCACCATGGAAAGCCGTCTGCAAAAGGGCCTGTACGCCGCCGGGGAGATTTTGGACGTGGACGGGGACTGCGGCGGCTTTAACCTGATGTTCGCCTTCGCCAGCGGGCTGCTGGCGGGGGGAGGGGCGTAGGACGCCAGGGCCTGAGGCCCTGGACCCGCTCATTGGCGGCGTTTCTGGATGAGAATAAATAATGGAGAGGGAACCGTGGACAAGGATTTTTTGGGGTGCATCAAACCACCGCCTGATATCGCGGAAATGTTTCGCCGCCATGTGGAAAGCCTGCCACCTCCTTCCCAAAGCCTCATAGACGAGGTGGCGGCGGAGAAGGCGGACCTGAAAAGGGTCTGCTTGGCATACCATGACCAGAAGGAAAAACTGAAGCGGCAAATACGGGAGAAGGAAGCGAGCCGGGAGTATGCCATGGGCGGCCAGCTGATGCCCCGGGGCTATTACTGTCCCAGCTTAATACGGGATATCGTCATCAGCAATGTGAACCGGGGCAGGTTGCTGGACAAAAAGCCGCGAAGGGTAAAATGCTACTATGAGTATGTTTTTGACAAAGATCACAAGCTGCTGGCCTGTATGACATATACCCGGGATTTTGGCCTCTACCAAACGGAATATATTGTTGTGGAGGACGAAGTGGAGTATGGGCTTTCCTATCACTTTCAGGGAGAGCTGGAGACCATTCATAAGGCAGTGTTCCATCAGGGCCAAATCGTGAAATGGATGGCTTATTCCGTCCTGTTGGGCAGCATGAACTTTATGGAATGCTACCAATATGAAAAGGAACGGCTTGTTGAGGCAATCTCATACCATTCTCTTTCATTATCAGACTTACTATCAGACCGTAGGGCCTATCAAGGGGATTCCTACCGCTTCCAATATGATTCTCAGGGGAAGCTATACAGCTATACCTATGGTAAGGATTACGCAGGCCTTGCGCTGGTGCGCCCCAAGCCCCCTGTTCACAAGCCAAAGGGAAAAGGGCATTCTAATGGGTAAGGCGGCATCCGCCTGCGCCGCGCCCTGAGGGAAAGCTCTTTCATTGGTTTTCCTTAATATATGAAATGACCACATTTGTTTCCCTGGTTATATAGAGGCTTAGGGATGGCCTGAGGACGGGCACCGCTTGGATGCCCGGCCTTAGATTGGGATTCCAAAGGGATGTATCCCTTTGGGAGGGTCCAGAGGGCACCGCCAGTGAGCGTGGGCCCTGTGGGCCCTTTGCCGAAGGCAAAAGCGAACGAGAGGTGGGGCCTGAGGCGAGCAGCCGAACGGTAGTGAAGGCTGC
>JARKQO010000054.1 GCA_029974855.1 Eubacteriales bacterium | reverse complement strand
CGTCCTTTTGCAAGGTGTCAATTTTCTCTATATTCTCCAGCTTGATATAGCCCTGTGTCCCCGTATTCCCATCCAAAATCACGCATGCCCAAAGCTCGTTGGCGGAGAGCCATAACACGGCGTCACCCCGGGCCAGGGTCCCTGCGATGGCCGATTCATCGTCCGGCTGGTCATAGGCGCTTGCCGTGTCGGATACGATTTTCCCGTAGGTTTCGCTTTCCCAGGCGGTGAAGGCTGCTTCTTCCCCTGTTCCACGCGCCGGAACGCCCAGGATGCTTGTGACGCCCTTACCTCCGGGGGCTTGCTGGGGAGCAAAAATACACCGTGTGCCATCCCAGGAACCCAGGAAACCCGCCACAGCCCCTTCATCCGCCATCTCATTGTAGGAGCAGTCAAGCTCGGTCCATGGCGACCCGCTGACGCCAATCCCGGTCAGGCGGTTGTTTTGGCAATAGAGATACGTCAGCTCACCACATTTGGACACGTCCAGGAAGCGCAGGGAGTTGTTTTGACAATAGAGGGAAAGCAGCGCGGGGCAGCCCGTGACGTTCAGGTCCGTGAGCTGGTTGCCCTCGCACCAAAGCCCTCCCAGCGCGGAGCAGCCGGACATATCCAGCGCCGTCAGGTTGTTTTCCGAGCAAAGCAGGCGGTTCAGGGCAGCGCAGGCGGACACATCCAGCCCGGCCAGCTCGTTTCCCTGGCATTGGAGACTGACCAGCCCGGCGCAGTTGGATACATCCAGCGCGGTCAGCCCATTGCCCCCGCAATCCAGCTGCTTCAAGGCGGTCAAGCCGGAGGCCTTCAACCCGCTCAAGCGGTTCTCAGCGCAATCCAGCCATCCCAGCGCCGCCAAAGCCGATACGTCTAGCGATCCCGTGAGCCCCGTATTCCGGAGATCCAGGCCTATGACGCGCTTATTCAAAGCATCACCGGACCATGTGGCCCCCGCCCAGTCGGCGGGAACATAACTGCCATCCGCAGGGCTTGCCGGTGTCCAGCTCAACCCAAGATTGGCGATCATATCGTTCAGTACCTGAATATCCCCGGGGTTGTACAGCCCCGCCTCCAGGAGCGGTGCCGGCATTTCCGCACCGGCGTGGCTATCCATGCTCTCTTCCACCGGTTCCGGGGTGGGGGTGGGCTCCGGGGTAGCTGTAGGCTCCAGTGCCGACACTAACTCCACCCCTAGCAAGACGGCGCCAGCCACCGGCTCTCCCTTCGGCTCCGGGCTGGCTGTGGGTTCCGGGGTGGGCTCTAATTCCACCCCCAGCATAACGCCGGCAGCCGTGGGTTCCGGGGCGCCTGTGGGCTCCGTCTTTGGCGCAGATGTGTATTCCACCGGCAGCAGCGGCAACAGGGGATCATTTTGGTATCGCGGCACATCCGCCGTCTGGGCGCAGTCAAACAGGTAGGCGGCGATTTCCTCCTGGGACATTGGGCGCAAATATTCCGCCGGGATGTAGGCGGTTTGCGCCATGCTCTCCGCCCCGAAGGCTACCACCAGGCAGTCGCACCAGTCCCCCGGGTTGGGCCTGGACAGCGCATAGCCAACCCCCTGGGACAGGGTTGCGAAAGGCGCGTCCCCGGGAGCCGTCAGCAGGGGCGCGTTCTGGGCAATCTCCACCCAGCCCCATGTAAAAGCGGGGCTGAAGAGGGCATTGCGTTGGGTGTCAATGACCGGTTCCAACGGCTTCGGCGTTGGGGTTGGCTGAACCACCGGCGCGGCGGTGGCAGTGGGCGTCGGCGTGGGAACTACTGTGGGAACCGGCGTAGGGGTCGCCGTAGGCTCCGGCGTGGCGGTAAGCTCAGGCGTCGGTTCCGGCAAGGGGACCACTGTCGGCTCTGCCGTCGGAACTACCATGGGCTCCGCCGTGGGCGTCAGCTCCGCCGTGGGCTCCAGCCCCAGCGTAGCCATAAGCCCCGCCGTAGGGGCCGCCATGGGCCCAACCGCCGGCAGCGCAGCCCCGGAAGCCTCCGCCCCTGGGATATCCAAGCCGTCCGCGTATGCGGAAACGCCCGCCCCGGGCAGCCCTTGCGTCACTGGCGTCACCAAAGTCAGCAAAGCCAAAAACAGCGCCAAAGCCTTGGTTTTCATAGAAAAGTCCTCCTTGCGCCATTGAGCACCGCCCGTTTTCCACCAACATAAAAAAATCACCATAAGCGGTATTAAAAAAAAATTGCGATGAATCAAGTATACTTTGGGCCCACTATCCCCCTATGACAGATTATAACAAAAACCGCCGGCTTTGCCAAACCGGACATCGTTGAAAACCGACCGTTTGTAGCTTCCGGGCCTATTCCATCAGAATTTGCGCCTCCACATACTGCCCTACCGTGCGTAAATTCAGGTAGCAGTTCCGGTATTTGCCCAAAATCTCACGGGCGCTTCGCAAGCCAAGCCCCTGGTGGCCCGGCTTGGTGGAGGCTTCAAAAGAGGATACGCCCACAGTTTCCTCATAGGTGTTGCGGACCACCATTTCTGTCGCCCCCTGCGCGTTGCGCAGCTCAACGGACAGGTATGGCGCGGCGCTTTGCTCCGCGGCCTCCCGGGCGTTATCCATCAGCGCGCCCAAAACGGCGCACAGGTCGGAGGCGCTCAGCCGGCGCAGCACCAGCCCCTTTTCCACATGCAGATACACCGGCACCCCGATCTTTTCCGCCGCTTCCATCTGGCGCAGCAGCAGCGTCGTCAGGGCCAGGGTGGGAACATTCTGCAGCATTATGATATTTTCATTGTGAATCCTGGCAAGGTTCGTGATCAGCTCTTCATAATAGGCTTGCACCCGGCCCACGTTCCCAGACAGAATTTCCCCTTCCAAGCCATACAGCATGTTGCCGATGTTATGCTTGAAAATGCGCATGTTGCTCAGCAGCGCGTCGTTGACGCGCTTTTGCTGCTCCAGGGTTTCATTGCGGCGCTTCTGCCGCAGGTACTGCACATCCTGTATCAGGTAGGTGATGCTCACAGGCGGCAGGATGACGCACAGCGCATAGGCGTAGGCCAGTTCGCTCATGCTGAACTGCGCCGTTGCATGGGACAGTTGGTTCAGCGCGCTGGCAAAAACGAAAGCGTTAATCGCCACCAGCGCCACCGGACGCACCGCCAGCAAGCCCTCCCGGGCTCTGGCCCCATGTTTCGTAAAAACGCGGCGAAGCCCTTTGGCCAGCAGCACCAAACAGCAATGCACCAAGAAAGCCAACGTGTTGGTAAACACACTTTCTCTGATGGACTGGGCCTTGGCGATGTGTCCAAAAGTATCCGCGCCCAATACCAGCGTAAGCGTATAGGAGGTGATGATATCCAAGACGATCGGGTATGCCATCGCAAAGATGCCGTACAGCAGCAGCCTGGCTCCGCGCTGACGAAAGAAAATGGCCGGAATGAAGAAGCATGCGGCTTGGAGCAATAAAACAGCCAGGGCACTGAGCCTGCCAAGGGCGGTGCCTACCAAAAAAACCACGAAGATATACAAAAACAACAGAAGAAAACCCTTTCCCTTTTTGGCAGGGGTATTCATCACGGTGCTTAGCATGAAATTCAGGGGCAATACAAACACCAGCGCAAAATACGCGCTCAGCGGCACGGCCTGGGTCCAATGCATCGTCATAGCGGCACCCCCGTGCCGATGGCTTTGCGCACGGCCTTCTCCCGCCTGCGGGATACGGGCAGAACCGTGTTGTCAATCATCACCAGGCTGCTTTCATTCCACCGCGCTTCTTTCAGCAGATGGACGTTTGCGTAGTAGCTCTTGTGGCACTGCACAAACATGCCCGCCTGCAGGCGCGCCGCCAGCTCCGTGAAGCTCTCCCTCCAGGAAATGCTTTGCTGTGACTGCACCGTATAGGCCGAAATATACTCCTTGCTTTTCTTAAAATACACGATCTTGTCCTGGTCCAGCATTACAGTGCGGGAACCGGCCGTTACCGCCAGGGGAAGGCCCTGCCGGCGCGTGGCGGAGTCCCGCACGATAGCCGTTAGGCAGGCCGCCAGCTGTTGCTCGCTAAAGGGCTTGATGAGAAAATCAAACGCGTGGTTATGGCAGCAGTCCAGCGCGTATTGGGAATACGCCGAGATATACACGATGTAGGCCCGGGGGGCAAGGGCGTTGATCACCTTGCCCAAGGCAATGCCATCCAGGGTGTTGCCCTCCGCTTCCTCCAGGCAAATGTCCAAAAAATAAACAGAGGTCCCCTGGTCCTCCCGGCAGAAGCTTACCACTTCCTTAACCCTGGTGGTAGCCAGCGCTACCTGGGCCTGGATGCCATAGGTATCAATCACCCGTTCCAACATAAGCCTTAGCGTTTTGTTGTGATGGCCGTGGTCATCGCAGAGGATCAGCTTATGCATGCAAGTAGTACCCTCCCTGTTTTTCAAGGCAATCCATCGCTTTAGATCCCTGAACGCGGGGCGATGATGCGAAGAACATTGTGAGCTATAGACTCTATGGATGTAATCTTACCAGAAAGAGCATGGCGCGTCAACAAACAGGGGAATTAGCTGGTACCGCGAATCCTAACCCTTCAGGCGAATCCTTTCCTAACCTTGACAAACCAACCCGGTTGGGCTATGATTTTGACAAATCATAGCGCTCATTGGAATAAACCGTTTCCAATGAACCTTTTTGTGTACCGTTGGTTGCCCCCAGGATGCAAAAGAAAGAAGCGGCATGGCATGAAAAAAGCGCTGGCCCGGTTCCCCCTCAAGCGGCTGTCGATGATCGTTCCCTTTCTTCCCCTGGTGTTGGGGCTGGTGGGCTATACCAACTATTCCATCCATTATTACAGGCAGTTCGGGTATGTGGACCCGCTGGGGGTGCTGTACAGCAGCCTGAGGCTTTACCTTGTGACCTTGGACGGGTCCATGGACATTGTGCGAAGGATGGACTGGCCCTACCGCCTGTGCCTGGAGTGCGGCCGCTGGATCGGGCTGTATGTTTCCACCTCCTTTGTGACCAGCCTTTTTCACAACGCCCTCCAAGACCTGTGGGTCCGGGTGAAGGCCAAAAACCCCCAGGCCATCGCCCTTCACGGGGCGGACAAATACCGGGCGCTGCTGAGGGAGTCCATCGGCAAGGACGCCATCCTGGCCCAGACCACATACGCCTTCAAGGCCCGCCGCCACATCGTGGCCTTTGACAACGATCTGGAGATGTTCCATTTCGTAAACCATCACTTCTCCCAGATGACTGGCGCCCAGGAGGGCGGGCTGGCGGCCCGCCAAATCTACCTTTGCTCCCATGGAATGCCCCGGACCAATGCCCAAAACCGGGGCATCATCATCAGCAACATGGCGGAAAACTGCGCCCGCATCTATTGGAACAAGCTCTATCTGCGGCGGTTTGGGGAGGCTGTGGAAAAACGCGTCGTCCTCATCGGCTTTGGCCAATTCGGCCAGGAGCTGTTTTCCCAGGGGCTGCTCACCAATGTGTTTCTGGGCGTCCCGGATCTGCGGTATGATATCTTTGGCAACGTGGACACCTTTTTGAGCCGCCACCGGGAAATCACCAGCTTCCTTTCCATCCGCCAGGAGGGGGAGGGCATGGACTCCGCCTTTTTCCATTCCCAGCCCTGGACGGCGTCCCTGGAGCTGCTGCGGCAGGCGGACCGGATCATTCTGGCGGAGGATTCCGAGGAGAAGAACCTGAACGACCTAAGCTGCCTGATGGAGCTGAATATCAGCGCCCCCATCCACATCCGCGCCTCGGACGTAAACCTGGTCCGGGGCCTGTGGCCCCAGCGGAAGGTGGCGGAGAACAGCCACGACGCCCATATCTGCGTGTTTGGCACAGACCGGTCCCTTTATACCAAGGGCATTGTTTTGGAGGAAGCGCTGCAGCTTCACGCCCGCTGCATCCACGCCCAGCATATGCGCCGGGTGGGGCGGCGGGCCTGCGTGGACTGCGGGCAGCCGGGCTCCCCCCTGGACTGCTCCCGCACATGCAAGCACCTGGAGCGGGAATGGATGGAGATGGACCCCTTTTTCCAAAATTCCAATATTGCCCAGGCGGACCATATTCCGGTGAAGGCGCGGCAGCTGTTGCGGCGGGATTTCACGGTGACCTGGGAATGCGCCCAGGCCTGCCGGGAGCGCCTCCGGGAGCTGGGCGGGGACCTCATGGAGCCCTATTTGGTCATGGAGCATCAGCGCTGGATGCGCAACCAAAGCTTTCATGGCTGGGTCTATGGCCCCCAACGGGATCCCCAGCAAAGGACCCATCCCCTGATGGTTCCCTTTGACGCCCTGGCTCCCAACCAGAAGGCAAAGGACGCGGACGCCTACGCGGTGATGCTGGATGTGCTGGAAAACGAGAAGGGGAACTGCCAGGACGGATAAGCCCATGCCGGTCCATAAAGCCCAAGCCCAATGGAAAGGGGTGTTCCCATGGCGTCCTCCCGCAGCCGTCCTCCCAAGAAGTACGATGTATTCATCAGCTACCGCCGGGAGGGGGGAGAGCAGACGGCCCTTCTCATCAGCGAGTTTCTCAAAAGAAAGGGATACAGGACCTTCTTTGACATCGACACCCTGCGGGCCGTGCATTTTCCCAAGGAATTGCTCCGGGTGATCGACGAGTGCAATGACTTTGTGCTGGTGCTGCCTCCCCATGCCCTGGACCGCTGCGAGAACGAAAAGGATTACCTGCGCATTGAAATCGAGCGGGCCTTACAGGGCAACAAGCGCATCATTCCCATTTTGCTGAACGGGTTTGAATTCCCCGCCCAGCTGCCGGAGTCCATCCACGAGATCCAGTATCACAATGGCCTCAAGCCCTCCTCGGAGTATTTTGACGCGTATATCAACAAGCTGTGCGGTTTCCTGCACACAAAGCCCAGGCGCTCCCATAGGCTCTGGAAATGGGCCGCCGTGGCCGGGCTGGCGGCCCTGTTGGGCGTGCTGGGCTGGCGCTTGCTTTCCCCTTCTGTTCCCGTTCCCCCTGGCCCGGCGGAAGGAATCCAAGCCATGGCGGGTTCGGAAGCAGCGGCCTCTCCCACCCTCGGGCCTCTGGATTTGTACAAAAAGATGTTGGCCCTGGAAAACCAGGACCAGGCAAAAGCGAGCTATCGGGTGGCCTACGCCTACTACTTCGGCTCGCAGGATGTGGCCCCCGACCAGGACACCGCCCTGAGGTATGCCCTCAGCAGCGCCAGGCAGGACAATCTGGACGGGATGTACATGGCCGCAGCCATATACTATGACCAGAAGGACTATGAGCAGGCTTACGACTGGGGCGTAAAAGGCGCGCAGCAGGGCAGCTCCGAGGCGCTCTGCCTGCTGGGGGCCCTGTGCCAGAAGGGGCATCCTGTGGCCCAGGACCTGGACAAGGCGAAGCAGTACTATCAGCTGGCCGCCGATTTAGGGAATACTGTGGCGGCCAACAACCTCATAAGGCTTGCCTCCTCCCCCCAGGCCACAGGTCTTTTGGAAGCGGCGCTGCCCTTCCTCACCAGTCCCCAAGCCGTACCCGCCAAAATCCCGGCGGTGGATACCCAGGAGCAAGCCAAGGCGAACCACCGGGTGGCCTACGCCTATTCCAACGGCCTGGCCGATATGGCCCCCAACCTGGACCTGGCCTTGGCCTATGCCCTCAGCTGCGCCGAAGCGGACTATCTGCCGGCCATATACCCCACCGCAAAGCTCTACTATGAGCGAAAGGACTATGAACGGGCCTATTACTGGTGCATGAAGGGCGCGGAAAAAGACGATTCCAGCGCGCTGTGCATGCTGGGCGCGCTGTATCACAAGGGCCTCTATGTGGAAAAGGACCTGGACAAGGCCAGGGAGTACTACCAAAAGTCCGCTGCGTTAGGCAATGAGGTGGCCTCCGGCAATCTGGCGAAATTGGATGCCACGGCGGCCCATACCGTGGCCGCCACCCAAACACCGCTTCCCCCCGCCGCCAGCCCCCTGGATCTATACGAAGCCATGCTGGAAGCGGAAAACCAGGACCCGGCAAGGGCGAAGTACCGGGTGGCCTACGCCTACTACAACGGAACCCAAGAGGTAACGCCAGACCAGGAGATCGCTTTGGAATATGCCCTGGGCAGCGCCGTGCTGGGGGACGCCCGGGCGATGTTTCTGGCCGGAATGGTCTACTACGACCGAAAGGACTATGAATCCGCTTACGACTGGTTTGCCCAAAGCGCGGAAATGGGCCAGGCCAACGCCCTTTGCATGCTGGGAAACATGTATTACCGGGGCCACCATGTGGCCAAAGACCCGGACAGGGCCAAAGAGTATTATCAGCAGGCCACCGGTTTGGGCGATCAGACCGCCCTTTCCAACCTGGAAAAGCTGGACTTCACAGCGCCGGAAAAATGAGCGGTCCGGCCAACCTGCCATCCAATGAAATCATCCTATGATGCAAGCATCAATCCGCCTCAGGATGTAGATTCCCATTGGGACTTCCATTACAGCCTGTTCACCAGCTCGTACAATTCCCGGTCAAAGTGCTTATGCATGTTCAACGCGTCCGCGATGGGCATGCTGAACACCCGGCCATGGCGCACCCCCACCGCCTGGTTGGTAACGCCCCGGTTTAGCAGCCGCACCGCCATGTTCCCCGCCTCAAAGGCAAAGGCGCTGTCATAGGCCGTGGGGATGGCGCCCCGCTGGGTGTAGCCGATCACCGTGGCCCGAACCTCCGCGCCGCCGCACTTGCACCTCAAAATACTGGCCAGCCGCTCCGCCGTGATGTGCTCTCCTTCGTAAACGGTTTCCCCGTTGTCGTTGAGGAACTTGCGCCAATCAAAGGGCTTCATCTTGTGCCAGCAATGCTCCCCCATCACCAAGGTGGCCCGGGTGTTGCCTGCGGCGATCAGCTCGTTCAGCCGCTTGGCCAGCGCGTCCACATCCCATTCCATCTCGGGCACCACCACCAGCTCCGCGCCGGTGGCAATGGCCGTACGCATGGCGATGTCCCCCGCGTTGCGGCCCATCACCTCCACCACGGCGGGCCGGTCATGGCTGCGGCTGGTGGCCCGCACGCAGCGTACCGCGTCCACGCAGACGTTCACGGCGGTATCATACCCCAAGGTGGCTTCGGTATAGCCCAAATCGTTGTCGATGGTGCCGGGAATGCCGATGCAAGGCATGCCCAGCTCGCTGAGTCGCAGGGCCCCCCGGAAGCTGCCGTCGCCCCCGATCACCACCAAGGCGTCCACGCCGATCTTGCGCAGGTTTTCGGCTGCCTCCCGCTGCACCTCCGGCTTTTTGAAAGCCTCGCAGCGGGCGGTGCGCAAAAAGGTACCCCGTTGGTCGGCGATATCCAGCGCCGTTTCCAAATCCAGCAGCGTGATATCGTCCTCAGGGTCGTCGCTAAGGCCCAGCAGGCCGTTATAGCCCCGCTTGATGCCCATCAGCTGGATCCCGTACATTTCCGCCGAGCGGGCCACACTCACCACAGCGGCGTTCATGCCGGGGCTGTCGCCGCCGCTGGTCAAGATACCAATTTTCTTCATGGTACTCTCTCCTTCATCCTAACGGCAAGCCAAAACCGCTCCAAAGCGGTTTCTTGCCCGCATTAGTATAGCAAGGAGGCGGGAGGAGCACAAGCCCCCCCGCCCTGCTCCGCGCAAAAATACGGGTGATAGGACAGCAAGCTGCAAAGGGCTGGGGCAGGGGGAGCTTTCCCTCCCCCTGCCCCAGGCGTCGCAACCCTATGTCCAGGGGCGCTCCCCCTACTCCCCCTCTTCCTCCCGGGTCCCCTGGAAGTCCTGGGCCAGCATGGCGTAGCTTTCATCCACCCCGCCCACATGCTTCAGGTAGGCGGTGGGGCTCAGGCCCACCACCTGCTTGAACTGCTTGCTGAAATGGTAGGGGTCCGGCATGCCGATCTCCACCCCGGTCTGCTTCACGTTCATGCCGCCCCGAAGCAAGGTCTTGGCCCGCTCCATCTTCAAAAACTGCAAATAGCCCAAGGGCGGAATATCCAACTCCGAGGAAAAGCGCTTGCGGAAGGTCTCCACGGGCATGCGGCTGATGGCCGCCATCTCCGCCAAGGAAAAGGAATCCTTATACTGGTTGGCCCTGAGGGTATCCACCACCCGGGCGATCTCATGGCTGAGGGTGACGGAGGTGGCGATGCTCTGGCCGCTGTGGGCCGCGATGATGCCCCACAGCAGCTGGGTCAGCTGATAGCTGGCGTCCCCTGTTCCACTGTGGCGCACCAGCACCTGCACGATCTGCCGGGTCAGCTGCATCTGGGTGGGCAGCATGCCCTGCCGGGCCGGCAAGGCGCTGAGGGCGTTCATTTGTCGCAAAAAGCTCTCCGTCAGGGGGCCCTGAAGGGAGAACCACAGCAGCCGCGCATCCTTGGCATGCTCCAGGTAGCAGTTTTGCTGCTGGGGAGGGATCACCATGCAATCCCCTTTTTTCAGGAAATAGGCCTCCTGGCCGAACCTGAAATGAAGGCTCTCCTCCTCCAGAATCAGCCATTGGTAGTAGGAGGATACGCTCAGCTGATACCCCTCCTCCTGGAGCATGGCGCTGCCCGCGCTATGGATCCAGATGCCGCTTTGCCGCACCAGGGGGTTGGGCATATGGATTCCCTCTACAAAAACGCCGGGCTCCCCACCCACTGCCTGGGGCGGCAGGGACATAAACATCGTGCTTGGCATGCATGGGTCCTTTCCGCTGGGTGCAGAAAAAATGAGTACTCTCGCTTGTTGGATTCAGAAGTATTGTAAGCGGGAGCCCGGAGCCTTGTCAAGAGATAGATGTCACTTTTTATCTTTTTTTATGCCAGTCTCTACAAGCCTCATCAGGGCATTTTGTAGGTTTTTTGCGAAAGGCTATTCCTGGGCCCGGACCCAGGCCAGCGCCAGCATCCCCTGGCCGGTATGGGTTCCCACCACGGGACCCACGCCGATTTCCCGCACGTCGTCCCCCAGGAGGCCCTTTTGGTCCAGGGCCGCCCGCAGGGCCCCCAGCTCCCCGGGGGCCTGGGCCGAGGCGATATGCACGGCGTAGTTCAAATCCCGGGGCTCTGCCGCAAGCTGCTTGGCAAACCACTC
This sequence comes from Eubacteriales bacterium, assembly GCA_029974855.1. Next base: position 3,840 of record JARKQO010000054.1, on the reverse strand, counting down.
ATAGCTCCTGCGCTTGCCCCTGGTAAGGCCGTCCTGCCCCAGCTTGCCCTCTTTCAGGCGCAGCATGGGCTTCAGGTTCAGCGTGGTGCCCAATCGGGCCGTGGTCCCGGACAGGCGGCCCCCCATCACCAGATGCTTCAGGTCCTCCACCTGGCCCACCAAGGTGATGCGGCGTTTCAGCGACTCCATGCGAAGGGCGATCTCCTCCACCGGCACATCCCCGGCCCGCAGCCGGGCCGCCTCCCAGATCAGCAGCTGCTGCCCCAAGGAGGCGTTGCGGGAATCCACCAAAAACACCCGGGAGGAATCCGGCTGCATATCCCGGGCGATGATAGCGCTCTGGTAGGTGCCGGAGAGCTTGCTGCTGCCGGTGATGCAAAGCACGTCGTCCCCCTTGGCCAGGGCTTCCTGGAAGGCGGTGGCAAAGGCCTCCGGGGTCACCTGGCTGGTTTTGGGCAGTTCCTTCACCCGGGCCAGCTTCTGGTAGAACCCGTCCAAAGTCAAATCCACCCCGTCCAAAAAGCTTTCCTCCCCGAAAAGAACATGCTGGGGAAGAACCAGAATCCCTTCCCGACGGCCTTCCTCCTGCCGGATATCGCTCATGCTGTCGGTAATAATCTGAATCATGAATGCTCCAACTCCTTGATGGCAAAATAATGATCGATGCTATCCAGGGCCTTGATCAAAACCTCCAGCTCCCCGCCGCTGACCAGCCCCATTACCGCCTCCACCATCTCCCGGTGGAAGGCCTCGTGCTTGCGCTGAATCTCCAGGGCCTTTTCCGTAGGCCGGATATAGATGACCCGCCTGTCCTCCACCCCCCGCTCCCGCCGTAAATAGCCCTTGCGCTCCAACGTGGTCACCGCCACGGACAGGGAGCCCGGGGTCACGTGAAGCTGCTGGGCCAAAGCGGTCATGCGGGGGTCCGGGGCGTCGCACACCGCCTCGATCACGTGCACCTCCCGGATGCTCAGGAAGGGAACGCCCAGGGTTTGCTCCTCGATGCGCAAGATGTGGTTGAACAGGGTCACCAGCATCTGGTTCAGGGTGTTTTGGGCTGAAGGCATAGAGGCCTCCTTTCAAAATAGTTTGAAGTTCAAATCAAATAGACCATTTTTTGAACACCGATCCTTTGATGTTCAAACAAACGGATTATAGCACCGGGGATTTTCCCTGTCAAGGGCGGCTCGGGGGCCTTTTTGCGGCGCTGTGTTTTTCTTTCCCTGCCTTGGGAAAGAGCCCCCTCTTGCAGCAATTTCCAACATAGCCCGGGGGTTTTTCGTCAACGCTTGCCCTAGGCATTACTATGGAAAAGAGGCGCGGGGCATGCATGCAAAGCACCGGCATCCTAAAGGGGAACGCGTTCGGAAAATCATGGGGGTTGTGCTGAGCGCGTTGGTGCTGCTGGGATACTTCTCCCCGCCCGCGGCTTTTTTGCGGGAGCTTCCCCAAACCATCACCTTGGCCTTGGGCCAGGAGGCCCTGGTCCAGGGCGCCTTCCCCCTTTCCATCTCCGTGAAGCAGGGGGATGTCCAGGCCCTCAGCTCCCTGGATGAAAGCCTGGGCGGCCTGCGCCTGAAGGCAGGCAGCGAGGGCAAGAGCACCGCCACCATCAACCTCTTTGGCCTGCTGCCCCTTCGGGACGTGGAGATCGACGTTCAGGACGAGCTGCGCCTGTACCCCGGCGGCCAGGCCGTGGGGGTGGCCCTGTATACCCAGGGGGTTCTGGTGGTGGGCACCAGCGATCTGTCCGGCGGCGAGGGCCAGAGCCCGGCCCGGCTGGCGGGGCTGAAGGCCGGGGACGTGATCACCCAGGTGGACGGGGAAACCCTCCAGGGAACCACCCAGCTCCAAAACATGCTCAACGCCTCCGGGGACAGGCCCCTGCCCCTCACCGTCAAAAGGGGGGATTCCCTGCTGAACCTCACCCTCTCCCCCCAGAAGGACCGCCAGTCGGGCCTGTACCGCATTGGGGCCTGGGTCCGGGACAGCACCGCCGGGGTGGGCACCCTGTCCTTTTACGGGCAGGTCCGCCGGTCAGGGGAAAACGACTCCCAGGGGATCACCTACGGCGCCCTGGGCCACGCCATTACCGACACCGATACCCAGCAGATCTTAAGCGTCAACCGGGGCGAGGTGCTGCTGGCGGACGTGGTGGACGTGCGCAAGGGCAAGCGGGGTGTGCCCGGGGAGCTGAAGGGCTCCTTCCTGCGGGAGAACCGGGTGCTGGGGGATATTGTCCTCAACAACCAGTTCGGCATCTACGGCAGCCTCACCAATCCCCCGCCCCATCCCCTCTACCCCGACGGCCTGCCCATCGGCCGCAAGGACGCTGTGCGGGTGGGTCCCGCCACCATTTTGAGCACCGTGGACGCCGGGGGCATGAAGGAATACACCGTGGAAATTTTGGAGGTGAACCGCCAAAGCGGGCCCACTCCCCGCAGCATGGTCCTGAAGGTCACCGACCCGGAGCTTTTGGAAAAGACCGGCGGCATCATCCAGGGCATGAGCGGCAGCCCCATCATCCAGGACGGGCGGCTCATCGGCGCTGTGACCCACGTCTACGTCAACGACCCCACCATGGGCTACGGGCTGTTTATTGAGTGGATGTTGGCGCAAAAGTGACGGGGGAGACGGGGACGGGGGGCGGAACGACGAAGCGCAGGGGCTTCGCCCCTGCACCCCACCAGGGATTTCAGTCCGGACCTTCGGTCGTCGCAGCCTTCACAACCGTTCGGCTGCTCGCCACAGGTCCCACCTCTCGTTCGCTTGCCGCTGCGCGGCAGTGCCCACTGGGCACACGCTCACTGGCGGTGCCCTGGACCCGCTTTTTTACAGGAATCCAAATTTCACTTCGATAATCCGTTTTTGTAGTGTCCGGGCTTTCGTTCCACAGCATCTCGGGCCCTCCGGTTAATTCATACCCGGAGGTCGGGAACCATTCGGCATAGATTTGGGCCCACGTTTTTTGAAGCGCGTCCGGGAACGCGCCTCCCGCGCTAAAGACAGCCCAGGCAGACGCTTCCACTTCCAGGACGTCATACTCCTTTGGTGGGGCCTTTGTGGTTGCCACGCCTATATACTGATCCGCTTCGCTTCCTTCCACCGTCCGCTCTGAAAAGTTTGCGGATACGCTTAGCATGCCCTTTGGTTCAACGTTGCACAGGCTTTTCAGCTCGGAAACGATTTCAGGGGTGAGCTTTTGAACGAGCTCCTCCATTTGGGGATTCACCCCTATGAATTGCACCGTGATTCTCTTTTGGAAGCCGACAATTTGAAAAGCCTCTTTTTCCACAATCCGATAATCCATTTCCATTCCTCCGCTGATGGTCAGTTGAAAGGTCATGGGCGGAAATGCCTTTAGCGCGACATTCGCTTTTTTCGCCTGCGACGGATTTATCCCGTGCATTGCTTGAAACGCTTTGCTGAAGGCTTCCGGGGTTTCATAGCCCAATGCCAGCGCCACGTCGATTACCTTTTCTCTCTTTGATTGCAGCAGCGTTGCCGCCACGGACAGTTTTCTGCGCCGAATGTATTCTCCCAGCGGGATTCCCGCAAGGGATGAAAACATCCGGCGGAAATGGTATTCGGAGCAGCCCGCCATACGGGCGATTTCAGCGGTGTCCATATCTCCCGTCAAATTGTTCTCAATGCAGGCCATCGCGTCATTCAGCCGTTTGAGCATATCCACTGTGGCATTCCTCCTTTCGCTGGAAGTATAACAGAGATACGCCCCATATTCCTGTTCAATCCGTTGCGGATATGGACGGGTTTATTCGGAAGGCGGACTTCCAAAGATAGTCCGGAATTCCTAACTCCCCCTTGATCGTAAGAACCGCG
>JARKQO010000031.1 GCA_029974855.1 Eubacteriales bacterium | reverse complement strand
CGTCGAAAGCGGCCTGGCGCAGGCCGGATTCATGGGTGCCGCCGGCGGGGGTGGGGATCAGGTTTACATAGGATTCCCGCGCCAGCCCCCCTTCCAGGGTCCAGCAGATGGCCCAGGCGGCGCCGGAGCCGGGGGGGAAATTCTCGTCATCCTTGGGGGCGTATTTCTCGGCAGCAAAGATGGGGGCTGCCAGCTCGTCCTGGATCTGTTCGGCCAGGTACTGCTGCATGCCCTGCTGGAAACACCAGTTCTGGGTGCTGGCGCTGCCGTCTGCCTGTTCGATGGTGAGGCTCACTTCCAGGCCGGGCAGCAGCACGGCCTTGCTGCGCAGCAGCCGTTCCAGCTCGCCCAGGGGAATGTGGGGGCTGTCGAAAAAGCTGCCGTCGGGCCAGGCCCGCACCCGGGTGCCGCTGGCCTTCTTGGGGGCTTCGCCCACCTGGCGCAGGGGCTCGATCACGTCGCCGCCGGAGAAGGCCATCAGGTGCCGGCCGCCGCCCCGGGTGACTTCCACCTCCAGGCGGGTGGACAGGGCGTTGGTGACCGAAACGCCCACCCCGTGCAGGCCGCCGGAGAAGCGGTAGGCCGAATCCCCGTCGTTCTTGTTGAACTTGCCCCCGGCGTGCAGGCGGGTGAACACCACCTCCACGGTGGGCACTCCTTCCACCGGGTGGACTTCCACCGGAATACCCCGGCCGTCGTCCTGGACCGAGACCGACTGGTCCCGGTGCAGGGTGACCTGGATGCGCTTGCAGTGGCCCGCCAGGGCTTCGTCGGCGGCGTTGTCGATGACTTCCTGGATGATGTGCAGGGGACAGTCCGTGCGGGTGTACATGCCCGGGCGATGGCGCACGGGTTCCAGGCCTTTCAGGACGGCAATGGATTCTGCGGTGTAGCTCAAGGTGTTCTCCGGCAGCAGGCCCCCTGGACGGAGGCCCGGATGGGGTTGCTGGATTTTGCAAAGGCGCGAGTTTAGGCCCAATGGGGGGTTCAGCAAAACGGAGCCATTAAATATCAGAACGGATGGCTTTTGCTACCGTCCTGCTTTCCGGGCCTGGGCGCAGGCTGAAGGGTGTTCAGGGAGCGTTAAGTTCATGGCTCCTAAAATCACGGATGAGCAGGGCGGCGGCTGCCGCTCCCATGTGCCCTGCGTTTCCATGAACAGGTTGCTTTTATGAAACATCTCCAGGTACGCGCCCAGCTGGCCACGCTGGTGGCTGGTCTTTGCTTCATTTTGCTGGTGGTTGGCGGTGGGGGCATCTATGGCACCTGGGTCAATCACCGCATGTTCCAGCTTTCCATGCAGGACGGCCGGATTACCGATGAGCTGGCGCGGCTGAACAGCCGGATCTTTGATTCCCGTCTGCACATTGCCCAATCCATGATTCGCGCTTCTCCGGAAAAGCTGGTGCAGGAGGGCAGGGTGATCGCCGAGAACATCACCTTGATCCGTGCTTCGCTGGCGGCCCTGGAAGCTTTCGAGGTGGATGAGGGGAGCGCCGCCGCCCTGGTTTCTATGGGCCAGGTCAGCCAGGAATTTACGGATGCCTATCTGGCGCAGGCGGCCAGTGCCCTGCTGGCAGCGGATGAGGCGGCGCTGGAAAGACTGGTCACGGAAAAAGCCGATCGGTATTACCAGCCCATCAAGCAGTCCCGGGAAAATGTCGCCCGGGCCCTGGCGGAGCGCAAGGAAGGCCACTTGCAAGCGGCAACTCAAACCTATCAATTCACCCTGTACGGGGCGATTGCCCTGTTGGTCAGCGGCCTTCTGCTCTCCCTGGGGGGAAGTGCGGCATTGATCAGGACCATCGGCCGGCAGGTGGGCGGGTTGTTGCAGGTCTTGCTGCAGGTGGAAGCAAACAAGGATCTGCGGGTTCGCGTGGAAGTTTCCGGAAGCAACGAACTGGCCGCCATCGGCCAAGGCCTGAATCGGGTGCTTGCCGGTCTGCAGGGGCTGATGGCGGAATCAAGCCGGCAAGCGGAACAAGCCCGGATCACGGGGCAGGAACTAGGCATCCACGCCCGGGAGGCCGAGCTGGCTGCCAGTCATCAACATGAAGCCATTGCGAGTACCGAGTGTGCGCTGGCTGAAATCGTGGCCCAGGTCCATGATATTACCCGGCAGACGGGGGATGCGGCCCGACTGGCCCGGGAGGGGGAGGCCAGCGGCGAGCAGGGCGCCCGGATGGTGAGCGAGGCGGCCCAGGAGATGACCCGCATCGCTGACTACATTCAGCTTTCTGCCGGTGAGATCGCCAAGCTGGAACTGCAATCCAGCGAGATCAACCAGATGGTTTCCGTGATCCGGGAGATTGCCGAGCAGACCAATTTGCTGGCCCTGAATGCGGCCATTGAGGCAGCCCGGGCAGGGGAGTCCGGGCGGGGTTTTGCGGTGGTGGCCGATGAGGTGCGCAAGCTGGCGGAGCGCACCAACAACGCCACCCTGCAGATTCAAAAAACCATCGAAAGCATTCGCCAGGAAACCGTGGCGGCTGTGAGCAATATGGAAAATGGCAGTTCCCAGGCCCGGGTGGGGGTGGAGATGGCATCCCGGGCCGCCCAGGCTGTCGTTGCTCTGCGCGAGCGCCTCTCCACCATCTGTCTGGGGGTGGCGGAGATTGACCGTGCTGCCTGTACCCAGGAAAACGCTTGTGCTGAAGCCAGCCGGCGCATGGGGGAGTTGGGCGTATTGTCCGGTAGCAGCAGGGCCCTGGCGCAGCGAACCCTGGAATCCGCCGGGGATGTGGAACGGCTAAGCGAGCAACTGAGGGCATCGGTCAGCAGCTTTCAACTGTGATTGGAAGGGGAGTTATGCGTTTGTTATTGGTGGAAGATCAGCCGGTTTTATCGGAAGCGATAGGGAGTCACCTGAAGGCGCAGGGGATTGCCGTGGATGCCGTGCTGGATCTGAAGGGGGCCCAGGCTGCCGTGATGGCCGAGGAGTTCGGCGCCATCCTGCTGGATTTGTCCCTGCCGGATGGGGATGGCCTGGACTTTCTGATGCGCCTGCGGCGTGAGGAAAGGCCGGTGCCGGTGATCATCATGACGGCCCGGGACCAGATCCGGGACCGGATCAAGGGCCTGGAGGCGGGAGCCGATGATTATCTGGTCAAGCCCTTTGACCTGGATGAAATGGTGGCCAGGGTTTATGCCGTAACCCGGCGTTATGAGGGCAATCCCAATCCCCTGCTGCAAGTGGGCGATTGCCAGATCGACAAAACCGGGCACCGGGTCTTGCTGCAGGGGGGCGAGGTGCGGCTGACCGCCAAGGAGTGGGCGCTGGTGGAAAAACTGGTTTCCAAGCCTTCGGCCATCGTGTCGAAGGAGCAGCTGGAGCAATCCCTGTACTGTTTCGACGATGAAATTGGCAGCAATATCGTCGAAGTCTATGTGAGCCGTATCCGCAGCAAGCTGGGCAAGGCCTGCATCGAGACGGTACGGGGGCTGGGCTATCGTTTCACCGGGGTGTGTGGATGAAGCCCGGTATCGGCAAGCGCCTGTATTTCAGCCTGGGCAGCACCTTGGCCGTGTTGTGGCTGACGGTGGTGGCTTCGGTGGCCTGGGTGGTGGAGCACGAGACCAGCGAGGTGTTCGACAGCGCCCTCCAGGAAACCGCCCAGCGGCTGCTGCCCCTGGCGGTGCATGACATCACGCTGGTGGCTCAGGGGGCGCCGCTGCAGACCCTGGATCACATCGCCCATGATGAACACCTTGTGTATCAGCTACTGAACCGGAGTGGCGAAGTCCTGCTGCATTCCCACAAGGCTCCGGCGCGTCCCCTGCACCCTGCGCTGGCCAACGGCTTTTACAACGTGGAGCAGCAACGGGTTTATGTGGACGTCACCCGGGACGGAGAATTCATCATCCAGGTGGCCGAGTCCCTGGGGCACCGGCAGGATACCTTCTACAACATCCTGACCTATCTGCTGTTGCCGCTATTGGGCCTGTTGCCCCTGGCGGGATTGGCCATTTACTGGTCGGTACGGAGCGCCCAGCGCCCGATCCGTAAATTCGACCTGGATATAGCCAGCCGCAATGTCAATGATCTGCGGCCGCTGCCGCTGGATGACCTGCCGGTGGAGCTGTGCGGCGTCGGTAAATCCGTGAATCTGCTGCTGGAGCGCTTGCGCCTGGCACTTGAGGCGGAACGGAGCTTTACCGCCAACAGCGCCCACGAACTGCGTACCCCCGTGGCCACGGCCATGGCCCAGTTGCAGGTGCTGCAACATGAGTTGTCGGACCCGCTTGCCCGGGAGCGGGTGACGAAGGCTTCGGAGATGCTGGATCGGCTGCAGCGCATGGGCGTCAAGCTCCTGCAACTGGCCCGTGCCGAGTCCGGTGTGGCCCTCTGCAACGAGCGTTTCGATCTGGGCATGTTGCTGGGGATGCTGTGCCGGGATTTTGCCCTGACGACGAAGCGTGAGCTTTTGTACCAGCCCCCGGGGCATCCGGTCTGGGTACTGGGGGATATCGATGCCGTGGGAATCGCCCTGCAGAATCTGCTGGAGAATGCCGACCGTTATGGTGCTGCGGATACGCCCATTGAAATCCGGCTGGAGCCGGAGGGGAGGGTGGTGGTCAGCAATGATTGCGAGCCGATCCCCCCCGAGAAAATGCAAAAGCTGCGTCAGCGGTTTTTCCGGGGCACCCAGGAAAAACAGGGGTCAGGGCTGGGGCTTTCCATCGTTGAGGCCATTGCCAGGCAGAGTGAAGGCAGCCTGCAGTTGCAGTCACCCTGCCATGGCCATGCCCGAGGGGTTTCGGCCAGTCTGGCGTTACGTCTGGATGGGGCTTGAAACGTGTCGAATTTTTGCCGGGTACAGGAAAAGCGCTAGGGCCTGCCGTTTCAGGTTCTATTAAGGGTGGGTCCGTATAGTGCAACTCATGGGTTCTGGTTTGAACCCCTTACACAGGAGACACACCAATGAGCAGCTCATCCAAAGCTTATCAATTCACCATCAGCGGCAATGCCGTAACAGCTGTCTACAAGGTGGAGGGCGGTCGCGTGAAGCTGGAGCACATGGACAG